>DATFQM010000100.1:0-18528 GCA_035264265.1 Thermoleophilaceae bacterium | reverse complement strand
GGGATCCCGCCGGCGGAGATAGCAGCGGCGGGGTTAGCGGCGCCAGCGGGGATGCCGCTGGCTCGCCCGGTCGCGCTGGCCCGCAGGAAGGCGAGCACCTGGTCGGCGCCCGTCGATTCCAGGCGTTCAATGGTCAGCTGGAAGTCGGGGATCGTGTCGCGGAGGTCGACGAAGAATCGCCGGACGGCATCCGGCCCTTCGTATGCGCCTTCGACCGCGGTCCACGGCGGCTGCAGCTGGATGTCCTCCGTGCAGCAGGCGAGGTACCGGTCGGTGTCCCTCTCATTTATCGCTGCGATCGCGTACTCCACGACCTTCGCGTCCTGCTGCGACATCGTCTACCGCCGAAGGCTCACGGCCTCGAGGGCTTGCTGGCGGTCGTCGAACACGGCCGGACGTCAGGGGCCGGGATCGTCGGGATTGGTTGGGGGCCCTGGCGCGGTCACGGTCGGGGGTGGCTGCTGAGTGGTTGGCGGTGGCGGCTCTGTCACGGTCGAGGGTGGGGGCGGCTTCCTCGTGGGCGGCGTGGGGTTGGACCGCCGAGGCGGGGCGTCTTGCTGCCTCCGCGGCTCGTTGCGCTCTCGCGGCTTCGAGCGCTTCCGAGCGGTATGCCGAGCCGGCGCTACCGGGGCGACGCTCGCGGTCACCGGCGGGGGCGGCGCGGCGCTGGTCTGGGTAACAACTGGCTGGGGAGTAGACGCGCGATGCCTCCGGTGCGCTCGGTGCTTCCTCCTCGCATGTGAGGTGGCCCGCTCAGGCGTAGGGGGCTTCGCAACGACCCCGCTTGAGCGGGGCCGCGAGTCATCGCCCAACCCGAGCAGGATGAGGAGCGCCACGCCCAGCAGCACGCCGATCCCGGCCGCGGGCAGGACAATCGGGCGCTGGCTTCCGCGCGGGCGACTCTGAGACGCCCTTGGCTCGGGCTCCCTCGGAGGTAGCAGCGCCGCATCGACGAGTACCCGGCGCTGCTCGCCCGCTCCTCTGCGGTCGTTCCGTGCGGTACCGGAACGGCCGTACAGACGTTCATACACCTCGGATTCGACGCTGCGTCCAGCCACTCCCTCTGTTCAGCCTAGCCCGGTGCCGGCGGCCGTGCGTCGGCAGCCGAGCAAAGCCGGCGCAACGGGTGAGTCTCGGCCCAGCCGGTGAGGCGGCGTCAGGCGCGAAGCCGGGCAGTCAACCGCTCGCAGCGGCGGGTCGCCACAGCTGACGAGGGGCCGGCACCTGTGCCGGCACCTCTAAACCCCCGGCGGATACTTGCTAGTTGCGCTTGCCGAAGAGCTGCCCACGCACGGCGCCGTTAGTGAACTCCGTGGTGTGGACGTTGATGTAGTACTTGTGCGGGTTCCGCTTGATCGCCGCCAGCAGCGCGGAGTCGACGCCTTCCACGCAGCCGCTCGAGGCGCCAGGATCGCCGCTCGAGGGCTCCTTGAGGGGATCACGATATTCATCGGGGGGGCGGAGTTCCGCCGGCCCCGGTGCACATGGGCTGCGACCGGCTGGTCGAGGTTCTTGACCACGATGCCGAAGCAGAACGTATCGCCGTCGATGACGGCGGTCGCCCCACCGCGACCGTTGAGGTCACCCACGCGCTTCTCGCCGGTGGCGCTTACCTCCTTCTTCGTAGCAGGGTTGCGAAGAAGGTCTTGCCCTTCGGTTTCGGCGCTGGCGACTTCTTGGCGCCGATCGCCGCGGTGACGAGCACCACGCTGAGCGCGCCCACGAGCGCGGCGACGGCGAGGTAACGAAGCTTCACGAGACTGCTCCTCTCTTAGAACCAAGGGCCCAACCCGCGCGGGCTGGCCGCGCCTTTCCGCCAACACCGAGGGGTCGAGAAAGTTCTGGTCTGCCGCGGGGCGGCCCCGCACCCCTGAGCCGGATGGCGAATGACCCGTGGCTCAGGCCGCCCGGGCGAGCCGCTCGACAGCCACCGGAAGCATGCCGGCCACCGCCGCGTCCGCCGCCACCGAGAGGAGTCGCCCTCGGACTCCGCCTCGGCCCTGTACCGCCACCTGTGCATAGACCTCGGAGCGCTGGGCGGCCCCCTCGGCCCGGTACTCCACGTCGAGGTCCACCGGTCCGGTCGCTCGGAGTCGCAGTCGCCCGCGCTCGGCCTGGATCACGTCGATGTCGAAGCTCACCCGGCGACCCGCGAGGTCACC
Organism: Thermoleophilaceae bacterium; assembly: GCA_035264265.1. Taxonomy (GTDB): domain Bacteria; phylum Actinomycetota; class Thermoleophilia; order Solirubrobacterales; family Thermoleophilaceae; genus DASXBA01. The sequence goes on along the minus strand of DATFQM010000100.1, from coordinate 16,366 downwards.
GCGCACGCGCGCGCTGCAGCCCGTCGAGAGGCGCTCGCAGTCGAGGCGCTCGACGTCGAACGAGATCGGGGACCAGCGGCTGCACTCCTTCGGGTCGGTGAGCACCGCGAGCACCTCCTCGGGGCTCGCGTCGATGGTCGTCTGCGTGGTCCAGGTGGCCATTCGTCCCCCAATGCGACACCGACCACAGTCTGGATCACTCAGCTCGTGCGCGCTGTGAACTTGCGCACACGACGCTCGCCCCTTCCCTCGAAGTAGGCCCACTCCTGGCGGCCCAGCTCGGTGGCCGGCTCGTCGGCGAACCACCACTCGCGGCCGATGCGGTACCAATTGCGCGTCGCGCGCAGCTGGCCCAGCACGGCGAGCACGCCCGACTCCATGCGCCGACCCATCAGCTCGTTGGCGGGCAGATTCTCGCGGCGCATCAGCCGGTAGAAGCGGGAGCGTGGGTCGGAGACCGCGGCAATTGCGTCCATGACGCGCTGGGACGAGATCGTGACCTCGGCGTCCTCCATGTACCAGCCGCCGACCGTCTTGACGTGGTTCATCAGCTCCTCGGCATCGATCTTCCTCGGATTGTTGAGGAAGCCCAGATCGTGCAGCGCCAGGCGTAGCCGCTCGGGGTCGTCGTCGAAGACGGCGTCGAGCGCGGCGATTTCGAGCTCGATCTGGTCGATGTCTAGCTGCTTGGTCATGCCGAAATCGAGGAAGGCGACGCGGCCGTCGTCGAGCAGGATGTAGTTGCCGGGGTGCGCGTCGGCGTTGAAGTGCTGCAGGTGGTAGATCGAGCCGAAGCAGAAGCGGAAGACGATCTCGCCGAACCGGTCCCGGTCCTCCGAGGGAAGCTGCTTGACCTCCTCGAATCCGAGCCCGTCCACCCACTCGGTCACGAGCACGCGCTCGGTCGACAGGCGCGTGACCACGTCGGGGACGTAGATGAACGGATGGCCCCGGTAGCCGCGCGCGAAGGCCCGCTGGTTGTTGGCCTCGTACTCGTAGTCGAGCTCCTCCAGCACTCGCTCCTTGAGCTCCGCGGCGGCAGCCTTGGCGTCGAGCCCGGGAGCCAGGGCCTTGGCCATGCGAAGGATCATCCCCGCGTTCTGCATGTCCGCCCTGATCGCCTCGGCTACGCCCGGGTACTGGATCTTCACCGCCACCTCCCGGCCGTCGGGCAGCACGGCGCGGTGGACCTGACCGATCGATGCGGCGGCCGCCGCGTCATGCTCGAAGTGCTCGAACAGCTCTTCGCAGGGCTCGTCCCACTCCTCGTCCAGGACCTTGCTCACCTTCTTCCAGGGCATCGGAGGCGCCGAGGTGCGCAGCTCGGCGAGCTCCTCCTGGTACAGCTCGCGGTATTCCGGCGGAAGGAACTCGGTGTCGATGAAGGAGGCGAGCTGTCCGATCTTCATGGCGGCCCCCTTCATCCGGCCCAGCGTCTCGACCATCCGCTCGGCGGCCTCCAGGTGGCGGTGCTCGAGCGCCTCGTCGCCGGCCTCCCTGGAGCGGGCGATGTTCCGCGCCCGCGTGCCGGCGAAGCGCGCCCCTTGCGTCCCAACGGCCGAACCCACCTGGGCGGTCCTACGGAAGCGGCCCTGGGGGATCGAGCTGTCGTCCTTGGCCATCGTTGCGCCAGGATAGGGCGGTTGGCGCCTGTGGGCCTCGGTACACTGGCCGCGCGGTATGGCCGGGGAGAAACGACCCACTCTGACCGTCGAGGAGCGCGCCGAGCGAGGCTCGCGTGAGGCTCGCCGGCTGCGCCGCGCCGGGCTCGTGCCCGGGGTTCTCTACGGGGGCTCCGACGGCGACTCGGTCTCCTTCAAGGTGGACGCGCGCGAGCTTCGGCACACGCTCGCCGACGGCTCTGCTCTGCTCGACGTGAAGGTCGACGGGGGCAAGGCTCGGCCGGTGATCGTCAAGGAGCAGCAGTTCCACCCGGTTCGCGAGGAGCTGCTCCACATCGACCTGCTCGAGGTTCGCCTCGACGAGAAGATCCAGTCGCCCGTGAGCGTCGAGCTCACCGGGGTCGAGGAGTCGCCCGGCGTGAAGGAAGGCGGCGTGCTCGAGCACGTCACCCGCGAGCTCAATATCGAGGCGCTGCCCACCGACATACCGGACAACATCGCGGTCGACGTCTCCAGTATGGAGGTGGCCGCCACGATGCACCTCAATGAGATCGTCGCGCCGGCGGGCGTGACCTTCCTGGACGATCTCGAGGAGACCATCATCGCCACGGTCGTCGTTCCCACCGAGATCGAGGAGCCGGAGATCGAGGAGGAGACCGAGCTCGTCGGCGAGGAGGGCGAGCTGCCCGAGGGCGAGGAGGCCCCGGGGGAGGGGGAGGAGGCCGAAGCCGCGGGCGAAGCGGAGCCTCAGGCCGAGGGCGAAGGTCGGGGCGAGGAGTCCTGAGCCTCTTCCGCCGGGCCCGAAGCGGGCCGGTGGATTGGCTGGTCGTCGGGCTAGGGAACCCTGGCGACCGCTACGTCGGCACGCGACACAACGTCGGCTTCGAAGTCGCCGGGCTGGCGGCGGAGCGCTGGGGCCTGGGCAAGGCGAAGAAGAAGTACGCCGGCCTGTACGGCGAAGGCCGGATCGCCCCCGGCGGTCCCCGGGTGGCCGTCCTGCTGCCGCAGACTTACATGAACGACGTGGGCAATTCGGTCGGCCCCGCGCGCGGGGCCCTCAAGCTCGACCTCGACCGGGTCGTCGTGGTGCACGACGATATCGACCTGCCCTTCGGGCGGATCGAGGCCCGCCTGGGTGGCGGGCTGGCGGGGCACAACGGGCTCAAGTCGCTGAAGGAGGGTCTCGGGAGCGCCGACTTCCGCCGCATCCGCGTCGGCGTGGGCCGACCCGACACGACCGACCCTGAGATCGTCTCGTCCTACGTGCTGTCACGGTTCCGGGAGCCAAAGGAGGAGGTTTGGGAGCTCAAGCAGAGGGCGGCGGACGAGCTGGAGCGCTCGGTGACCTCCTAAGCGAGGACTACGAGTCTGCCCTTCGGGAGGCGTTCCGCCGCTGGAACGAAGGCGACTTCGAGGGAACGACCGAGCTGATGCATCCCGACGTCGAGTGGCGCACGGCGGGCCTGTTCCCCGACCTGGCGAGCGTTTACCACGGCCGGGAGGGCGTGAGGAAGTTCTGGCGCGACTTCACGGCGCCCTGGGAGGAGATCGTGCTGGAGCCGCTCCGGTTCGAGGTTGTCGGCGACGTGGCGGTCGTCGACACCCGCTTCCGCGCACGCGGCCGCGGCGGGATCGAGGTGGACATCACGCTCTTCAACCGCTTCACGCGCCGAGACCACCTGACCTGCCTGGTTCAGAGTCACCCAAGCCGCGAGGAGGCCGTCGCCGCCGCGAGCCTGGTGCGCTGATGTCGGATGTTGATGTCGTCCGGGCTGCCTTCGCGAGCTGGCAGCGGCCGGCCAGGGTCGACGAGGCCTCCCTGAGCGTGGACGAGCGACGGGCGATCCTCGCGGACCTCCTCGACTCGAGCTTCGACGCCGGAGCCCACCCCGACGTGGAGTAACGCGAGGATCCCGAGTGGCCCGGCGCGGCCACGTAGCGCGGCATCGACCAGGTCAAGGCGTGCTTTCAGGACTACGCCGAGATGCTTCGCTTTGCGGACAGCCGGCTCGAGCTGGTGATCGACGCGGGGGCCGACGTGGTGGTCGTCATCCGGGTCGAGGCTCTCCCGGGTGGCGTCAGCGAGCGGGTCGCTCACCGCTCGGGCTACGTGTGCCGCGTCCGCGACGGCAAGGTGAGCTTCTTCCAGGCGCACTTGGATCCGGCGCGCGCGTTCGAGGCGGCCGGGGTCGAAGAAGACGCCGCCTAGAATCGATGTAGACGAGCCGCGCGGTGCCCGGGCGGCCGTTCGTGCTGCCCAATGGCGCTTCGACAACTACTCACATACGCCCACGAATCCCCCGAGGTCGCCGCCCTCAGCGAGGCCGCGCGCGGCAAGCCGCAGCGTGCCTTCGTCTCGGCGAGCATGCGCCCGTATCTGCTCGCGAGCCTGCTGGATGCGGAGGCGGGAAGGCCGGCGCTGGTGGTGGCTGGCGACGACCGCGCGGCACGCGACCTGGCCGCCGACCTCAAGGTCTTCCTGGCCCCACGGCCCGTCCGCTTCTATCCGGCCCGGGGGGTGCGGTACGAGTCGCACCTGGCACCGCCTCCGCACCTGGTCGGCCTTCGGATCGCCGCCCTCGACGCAATGCTGGATGAGGAAGGCGAGCCGGCGGTGCTCGTGGCCTCGGCGGTGGCGCTGGCCGAGAAGGTGCCAGACCCCGCGCTGCGGCCGCACGGCTTCAGCCTGGAGCGCGGCGGCTTGCTCGACCTGGAGGAGGCGGCCGGCGAGCTCGCGGCCTGCGGCTACCAGCGGATGGACCAGGTCGAGGAGCGCGGCGAATTCGCCGTCCGTGGCGACATCCTCGACGTCTATCCCGCGACCGAGGAGCGGGCCGTGCGCTGCGAGCTGTTCGACGTCGAGGTGGAGCGTCTCACGTTTTTCTCGACCTTCACGCAGCGCTCGCTGGAGGAGGTGGAGCGGGTGGAGATCGCGCCCGCCGCCGAGCTCGCGCCCGAGCACCGCGAGCTCGCCCAGATCGCGGCGGCCAGCGAGGAGGGCGAGCGCCCCGACGTGGCCGAGGTGCTGCCGGTCGCTCGCTTCGGAGAGCTGCTTCAGCTGCTACCGCCCGATGCGCTCGTCGCCGTGTCCGCCGAGGAGGAGCTCGCCCCGGCGCTGCGCGACTACTGGGAGGACGTGACGGTGAGCTTCCACGACACGGACGCCCATCAGCTCTACGTCAGGCCCGACCGCCTCCAGGAGGCGCTCGACACGACAGCGGCCGTGCGTCTCTCGAGCATCTCCGGCGACCAGCCCCACGCATTCCGCGCGCAGTCCGCCGACACCTCGGCCCGCTCTCTCAAGGACGCGGAGCCCGAGCTCGAGAAGCTCGTGCGATCCGGCTACCGAACGGTGGTCGCCTGGGCGCGGCGGGGAGAGGCCGAGCGGGCCCAATACAACCTCGCTCGCGTGACCGCCCCCATGCTCGACGGCCAGCCCGCCCCGAGGGAGCCGGGGGTGGCGTTCGCCGCGGCGAGCTTGCGGGAGGGGTTCCTGTCGCCCACCCTCAAGCTGGCGATCCTCCCCGAGCACCGGCTCCTGCGACGACGGCGCGCGGAGCCGGGCCCGCGACCGGCGGGCGCCGGCGCCCTGGCCTCGTTCACAGAGTTGCGCGCCGGCGCCCCGGTCGTCCACCAGGATCACGGCATCGCTCGCTTCGCCGGCTTCGAGACCAAGACCGTGGGAGGCATAACCCGCGACTACCTGGAGCTCGAGTTCAGGGACGGCGACCGGGTGTTCGTGCCTTCGGACCAGCTCCACAAGATCAGCCGCTACGTCGGCGCGGACGCCGGGAACCCGCCCCTCTCGAAGCTGGGTGGCAAGCAGTGGGAGCAGATGAAGCTGAGGGCGCGCCGGGCCGCCGAGACGCTCGCGGGCGAGTTGATCACTCTCTACGCGGAGCGGCGGCGGCGGGCGGGGCACGGCTTCCCTCCCGACACCGACTGGCAGGTGGAGTTCGAGCAGCGCTTCCCGTATCGGGAGACCCCCGATCAGCTGGAGGCGATCGAGGCTGTGCGCGCCGACATGGAAGAGGCGCGGCCGATGGATCGTCTCATCTGTGGCGACGTGGGCTACGGCAAGACCGAGGTCGCCCTACGCGCTGCGTTCAAGGCATCGAACGACGGCAAGCAGGTGATGTTCCTGGTGCCGACCACGGTGCTCGCCCAGCAGCACCTCGGGACGTTCGTCGAACGGCTGCGCGACTACCCGCTCGGGATCGAGATGGTGTCGCGGTTCCGCAGCGCAGCCGAGGCGCGGTCGGCGCTGGAGCGCTTCCGGGAGGGGCGCGTCGACATCCTGATCGGCACCCACCGCCTGCTCTCGCGAGACGTGCGCCCGAAGGACCTCGGCCTGCTGATCGTGGACGAGGAACAGCGGTTCGGCGTTCGCCAGAAAGAGCTGCTGCGCCAGCTCAGGCTCAAGGTCGACGTGCTGTCGCTATCCGCCACCCCGATTCCGCGGACGCTCCAGATGTCGCTGGCCGGCCTGCGCGACATCTCGGTAATCGAGACCCCGCCTGAGGGACGTCGTCCGGTGAAGACGTACGTCGGCGAGTACGACGAGGAGTTGGTGCGCCGGGCCATCGAACGGGAGCTGGCGAGGGGAGGGCAGGCATTCTTCCTGCACAACCGCGTGGAGACGATCGACGAGACCGCCGAGCGAGTCCGGGCTTTCGTCCCCCAGGCGAGGGTGGCGGTCGCGCACGGTCAGATGGACGAGCGCAGGCTGGAGCGGACGATGCTCGGCTTCCTGCGCGGCGAGGCAGACGTGCTCGTGTGCACGACGATCGTTGAGTCGGGACTCGACATCGCCGGCGCCAACACGCTCATCGTCGAGCGCGCGGACGAGCTCGGGCTGGCGCAGCTGTACCAGATCCGGGGGCGGGTGGGCCGCTCCCGCGAGCGGGCGTACGCCTACCTCCTCTACCCCTCGGCGGCGGCGCTCGGCGAGGACGCGGCCGCCCGGCTAGCGACCCTGTCCGACTACACCGAGCTGGGCTCGGGATTCAAGATCGCCATGCGGGACCTCGAGATTCGCGGCGCAGGCAACCTGCTCGGCGAGGAGCAGTCCGGGCACGTCGCGGCGGTCGGCTTCGAGCTGTACGTGTCGATGCTGGACGAGGCGGTGGCGGCGCTCACCGGCACGGCCGCCGACGAGGCGCCGGAGCCGGTGCGCATGGACGTTCCCGTGGACGCCTTCGTGCCTGGCCACTACGTGCCCTACGAGGCGGCGAAGATCGAGGTTCACCGCCGGATCGCCGGCGCGCGCGAGGTGGCGGACCTGATCGTGTTGCGCGAGGAGCTCGAGGACCGGTTCGGCCCGGTGCCCCCGCCGTTGGACAACCTGATCCGCCTGCAGGATGCACGCATCAAGCTGGGCCGGGCGGGAGCCCGGTCCGTGGACTTCGCTCGTGGCCGCCTGGCGGTGGCGCCCATCGAGCTGGACCTGCGGGGGGCCAAGGCACTCCGCGAGCGGCTGCCCGAGGCGATCTACGAGTCCGGTCGCAGCACGGTCCGCGTTCGAGTGCCGGAGGAGCCCGCCGCGCGCTTCCCGGCGGTCGTGGCCGCGGCCGAGGCGATCCTCGAAACCGCGACAGACCCGACGTTGGGAGGCCAAGGCCCTCCAAACGGCTCTTCTGGGGGCCAGGCCGCCCCGAAGCGAGATTGAGGTCGCTACCATCCGCCATCGCGCCGGCAAAGGGTGTCTCACGCCGGCGCCGTGCTTACTCGCGCTTTACGAAAAGCCTTTAGACAGCATTCGATGACACATTCCTTGAGCAAGCTCGCGTTGGCCGCGGCCACGGCGAGCATCGGCGCCGCACTGGTCGCCGGCTGCGGGAACGACGTGCCGGCCGGGTCCGTCGCCAAGGTCGGCGACGAGACGATTACGAAGAAGGATTTCGACAAGTGGCTGACGACGGCGGCGAGTGGGCAGTCCCAGGGCGGTCCCGCGGTGGTTCCCGACCCGCCGAGCTACGAGAGATGCGTCTCCGCCAAGGGCAAGCAGCCCTCCCAGAGCCGCTCCAAGCCTTCCGAAGCGCAGCTAAAGAAACAGTGCAAGCAGGAGTACGACCAGCTCAAGGGCCAGGTCATGCAGTTCCTGATCCAGTCGGCGTGGGTGCAGCAGGAGGCCGACGCCCGCGGAGTGAAGGTCTCCAACGCCGAGGTCAAGCGCTCGCTCGAGGACCAGAAGAAGCAGGCCTTCCCGAACGAGAAGGCCTACAAGAAGTTCCTCGCCAGCTCCGGCATGAGCGAGGAGGACATCCTCTTCCGGGTCAAGCTCGACCAGCTCCAGCAGAAGCTGACGCAGAAGGTCACCGAGGACGAGGCCAAGGTCTCTGATGCCGACATCAGGCAGTACTACGAGAAGAACAAGACGCGGTTCGCCCAGCCGGAGCGCCGTGACCTCGACGTGGTGTTGACCAAGACGAAGGCGAAGGCCGAGCAGGCGAAGCGGGCGCTCGACGAGGGGCAAAGCTTCAAATCGGTGGCCAAGAAGTACTCGATCGACTCCGCCTCGAAATCGCAGGGAGGCAAGCTCCCCGACGTGGCCAAGGGCCAGCAGGAGAAGTCACTCGACAAGGCCGTCTTCGCCGCCAAGAAGGGCAAGCTCTCGGGTCCCGTCAAGACGCAATTCGGCTGGTACGTCTTCGAGGTGACCAAGGTCAAGAAAGCGACGCAGCAGTCGCTCGGCCAGGCCAGGGAGACGATTCGCAACCTGCTCCGCTCGCGGCGGCAGCAGAAGGCCCTCGACAGCTTCATCAAGAACTTCCGCGAGGACTACAAGGACAAGACCGTCTGCGCCGAGGACTACCGGATTGCGGAGTGCAAGAACGGCCCGAAGGAGAAGACGAACACGGGGCCGGCCTCGGGCGGCGCTCCGGGAGGCGGGGCTCCACAGCAGCCGCCGCCCTCGGGAGGCGCGCCCCAGGCTCCGCCCTCGGGCGGCGGTTCGCAGCCTCCGCCCTCCGGTGGCGGTTCGCAAGGGCAGCCCAGTCCGTAGTGGCCGACGGCCCGTCGGCACAGGCCGCGTCGGCGCTCGTCCGCCTCGACGAGATCACGAGACGCCTTCGTAGGGAGTGCCCATGGGACAGGGGGCAGGACGAGCGCTCGATCGTGCCCCACACGGTCGAGGAGGCCTACGAGCTGGCGGATGCCGCCCACGGGGGCGACGACGCCCGTTTGGTCGACGAGCTCGGGGACGTGCTCTTCCAGGTCGAGTTCCTATCGCTGCTCCTGGAGGAGCGCGGCGCCGGGAGCCTCGCCGAGGTGGCCGACCACTGCCGTGAGAAGCTGATCCGCCGCCATCCTCATGTCTTTGGCGGAGTGGAGGCGCGGACCGCCGGCGAGGTGCTGCGGAACTGGAACCAGATCAAGCGTGAGGACGAACGGGGTGGCGAGCTGTTCGGCCGCATCCCCGAGACGCTTCCATCGACGCTCTATGCGAAGAAGGTGTTGAAGCGCGCCGAGGGTGCCGGGGGCCCGCCGCCGGCCCGGGGCGAGGGCCGGGGTGACTTCGAAGGGCTCGGGGAGCGGCTGCTCGCGGCCGTGCGGGACGCCGTCGACGCGGGCGTCGACCCCGAGCTCGCCCTGCGTGCGGCGGCCGACCGCTTCCGCCGACGGGTCGAGGCCGGATGAGCGCCATCGAGCGGGTCCACGCCCGGCAGATTCTGGACAGCCGCGGCAACCCGACCGTGGAGGTGGACGCGGTGCTCTCGTCCGGTGCAGCCGGGCGAGCCTCGGTGCCCTCGGGTGCCTCCACCGGTGAGTTCGAGGCCGTCGAGCTGCGCGATGGCGGCGACAGCTGGGGCGGCAAGGGAGTTGCGCGGGCCGTCGCCAACGTGAACGGCGAGCTCGCCGCCGCCGTACGAGGTATCGACCCCGCGGACCAGGAGGGGCTCGACCGAGCGATGGTCGAGCTCGACGGCACACCCAACAAAGGCCGGCTCGGCGCGAACGCGATCCTCGGCGTGTCGCTGGCCGCCGTCAAGGCGGCGGCGGCCGAAGTCGGACAGCCGCTCTGGAGGTACCTCGGCGGCGACGCGGCGCACGTGCTGCCGGTCCCGATGATGAACGTGCTGAACGGCGGCGCGCACGCCGACAACAAGGTGGACTTCCAGGAGTTCATGATCGTCCCGGTGGGCGCGCCGAGCTTCTCCGAGGCACTCCGTCTCGGCGTGGAGGTATTCCATGCGCTCAAGGCAACGCTGGGCGAGCGTGGACTGTCCACCGCGGTTGGCGACGAGGGTGGCTTCGCCCCGGATCTCGACGCGAACGAGGCGGCGCTCGAGGCGCTTATCGCGGGGATCGAGGCGGCTGGCCACCGTCCCGGCGACGACGTGGCGATCGCCCTCGACCCGGCCGCCAGCGAGATCCACCGCGACGCGGCCTACGAGCTCGAGCACGAGGGGCGCACCCTCTCCTCCTCCGAGCTCGCCGACTACTGGGCCGACATCTCCGCTCGCCACCCGGTCGTCTCGATAGAGGACGGAATGGACGAGGAGGACTGGGACGGTTGGAAGCGCCTGACCGAGCGGCTGGGGGACCGAGTGCAGCTGGTGGGCGACGACCTCTTCGTCACCAGCACCGAGCGGCTTCGCCGCGGGATAGAGGAGGGCGTGGCCAACTCCATACTCGTCAAGGTGAACCAGATCGGCACGCTCACGGAGGCGCTGGACGCCGTGCGGACCGCCCGCGAGGCGGGATACACCGCGGTGATGTCCCACCGCTCAGGCGAGACCGAGGATTCCACCATCTCGGACCTGGCGGTGGCGACCGGTTGCGGGCAGATCAAGACGGGCGCCCCCTCGCGGTCGGAACGAGTGGCGAAGTACAACCAGCTGCTGCGAATCGAGGAGCAGTTGGGCAGCGACGCCGAGTATCCGGGTCGGGCGGCGTTTCGAATCTAAGTCGCCAGTCGCCAGGACCTCTGGACCAAAGCCCTGGCGACTGGCGTCTGGCGACCGGCGACTCGTTGAAGGAGCCGCCGCGGTGGCGCCGAAGGCACTGATGTGGCGACGGCGACGCTTCGCAGCTCGATCCGCTGGGACAGGGTTGGGCGCTACGCGCTCCTCGGGACGCTCCTTGTGATTCTCATGCTGTATGCGTCGCCTGCGCTTCATTGGCTGGCGCAGTCCAGGACGGCCGGGGAGGAGCGGCAGGAGCTTCGTGACGTGACGCGGGAGAATCGCGCCTTGAAGCGGCGCGTGACCGAGCTTCGGGACCCTCGGGTGCTGGAGCGGGAGGCCCGGCGGCTCGGCCTCGTGAAGCACGGCGAGCGCGCGTTCGTGATCGAGGACCTGCCAAGGCGTTAGCCCAGCGCCTGGAACCGGTAGCGTCGGATGCGTGACGTATGCGCTCGAGAATGCCCTGTTCCAGTGGCGCGAGGGCGAGCAGCGCCTGCGCGACGCCGAGGACACCGAGCGGCGGCAACTCGAGAGCGCCGCTGAGACGGTCGTGGACGAGCTCCGGAGACGGCTGGGGTCGAGCTTCTTGATCGAAGAGCTCGCTGCCTTCTACGCCCAGGGCACCGACTGGGCCGCGGAGCTGGCGCAGCGCTACACGTCCGGGACAGAGGCCGCGTACGTCGTCGACGCGGCGTTCGCGCGTTACGCCCGTGAGGCATCGGACTTCGCCGGGGGCCGCGCGCGCGAGTCGCACGCTCGCCCGGAAGCCCCTTAGAGGCTGTCTCAGAACCCCGCGTGTGCGGCTGGGGAGCGCCGATCCGCCGCCGCCAGACGTGCGCAGGGGGTTATGAGGCAGCCTCTGAGCCCTCCTCGCTCCCTTCCTCGGAGCTGTCGTCCCCGGAGCGGGTGATCACGATCCGCTCGGCCTCGACGACCACGGTTACTGGGCGGTGCCCCGCCCAGTGCTCGGCGTAGACGGGATCGTCCACCACGGCCGGATCGAGCCACAGCCCATATCCCTCCTCGCCGTGGTCGAAGGTCCCCTCGAGCTCGCGGCGGCGACCGGCTCGCCGGCGTCCACCCCGGCGGCCCCGGCGGCGCCGACGGGGCTTGTCCTCGGCCTCCTCCGCCTCCTCTTCACCCTCGCCCTCCTCCTCGGCCTCCAGGGCGGCGGCCACCAGCGCGTCGTCCTCGGCACGAAGGTCCTGCTCCTTGGCTGCCAGGGTAGTCCCACCCTCGTCACCGTTGGAGTCGGTGGGGGCGAGCTCGTGATCGCGCTTGAAGCTCCGGATATCCGAGACCGACACGTCCAGCTGATGGGCAATCCAGGCGTCGGTACGGCCCTCCCGCACCCAGGTCCTGATCTGGTTCAGCTGCGGTTTCAGCGATCTGCGCGCCAAGGGCGCCGAGAATACCCGACCTCCGAACGGGGTTGGCGGCTCTAAGTCGGGCGCCAACCGGTACCTTCTTGATTAGGCCCCATGGGGGTGCTTTAGTTGGCTCCAATTCCCAGGCAGGGAGGCGCCTGTGCTTGTCCTCACGCGCAAGTCGAATCAAAGCATCATGATCGGGGATGACATCGAGGTCTCCGTGCTCGCGATCATGGGCGAAAAGGTCCGCATCGGTATCGAGGCTCCACGCTCGGTGCCAGTCTTCCGCAAGGAGGTCTACGTCGAGATCCAGCGGGATCAAGACCCGGAGGACGATGCCGAGGGGGTGGACACTGCCCTCGAAGGCCTGAAGGCACGGCGGGAGTGAGCTGCTAGCTGACGAGCAGGGCCAGGGCCTGGAACATCACAATCGTCACGATGACGGCTGTGGCGAGGATCGCGAGCGCAAGGACCGCGAAATGGAGATTTCCCCGCTTGCGCACCCGTTCGACGCTGCGGGCTCGGGAGCGATCAGCGGCCCACCTGCGGAGGTACTCCCGCCGCACGACCGACAGCTCGGCCTCCTCACGGAACGCCGCTTCGAACTGCGCCATTGACTGACGCATCCGCATCGCGGCCGGAAGGCTACCAGCGTTATGCCGGAGCGGGCGCCCTCGTCTCGGCCTCCTTGTACACCGAGACGAAGCGCATGTAGTTGTCGGCGATCTGCTGGGCGGCGGCCTCGCGCTCGATGCTCCCGTCGAGGAAGGCCTTGAGGGCGTCCCACCAGATCGTCCGCCCGATGGCGAAGCCGGCGTAGCCCTCCACCGGGGCCCCCTGGCGCAGCCAGTGCTCTACCTTCGCGTCGTCGGCGCCGCGGCCCAGCACAACGCAGATCACGCCGTCACGGCCGTCGCGGCGGCATGTCGTTGCGATGCGCTCGCAGTCCTCTTGCGTCTCGATGCCCTCGATCTTCCAGACGTCGGGCTCGACGCCCGACGCCTGCAGGTGCTCGATCGTGCGCCGCATCAGCCCGGGTCGCAGCTCGGCGTCGTAGCGATCCGAGTCGCCGCCCACCTGCTCGAGCTGGCCCTCCTCGGCGGGCACCAGCAACTCGAACAGGAACTTCCTGTCACGCTCGTGGAGCCAATCGGTGAGCCGCTTCAGCCGCTCGGCCTGGCGCCGGTTCATGTCGGCGTCCCCGTCCGGGTTGTAGCGGACCAGGACCTTCGCGAAGTCGGGATCGAACTTCTCTATGTGGTCGCCGAACTCCTCTCCGTACTCGAAGTCGAACTCGTCTTGGCCCGACTTCTCCACGGGCATAGCTAGGACCAGGCCGCGCTCCTTCGCCTGCCGGGTGATGCCCTTGGGCGCCCCGAACTGCTCGTCTACCAGGCAGCCAGTGACGCCCGGCTCGGCGCCGCCCTCGGCGGCCTTGAGCAGCCCCTCGAAGATCAAGTGCTTCGCGTCCGAGATCTGCTCCGTCTGCTCGGCGTCGGGGTCGCCCTCGATTCCGAACATCTTCTTCTGGAACGAGCCCCGGTGGTCGAAAGCGAGGATGTAGAGCTTGCCGTCGTAGCCGAGTGCCATAGAACCTCCTAGTGCCGGTCCGGAGCATTTATACCCGGGGCGGGCTGGCAGCTGGCGGCTGGCAGAGGCCTAGAGACCAAGCTTTGCCAGCTGGAAGCCGCCAGCTGCCAGCCCATGCGCGGCCGGTTCCGGCACTACGCTACGCCCCGTGGAGCACCGGTTCACGGGCCCCTCCTACACCCTTGGGATCGAGGAGGAGCTCATGATCGTCGACCAGGAGACGCTCGAGCTCGCGAACTCGATCGAGGGGCTGCTCATGGCGCTTCGGGACGTTTCCACCGAAGGCGAGGTCAAGCCCGAGCTGATGGAGTCGGTGTGCGAGATCGCGACGACTCCGTGCACGGGCACGGGCGAGGCCGCCGCCCAGCTACGCGCGCTTCGGCGCCAGGTCCAGCAGATCGCGGCGGAACGCGGGCTGGCTATCGGCTCGGCCGGCACCCATCCGTTCGCCATGTGGGAGGACCAGCGGATCGTCTCCCGGCCTCGCTACCGTGACCTCGTTGCCGGCCTGCAGTTCGTGGCGCGCCAGGAACTCATCTTCGGCATCCACGTCCACGTCGGTCTGGACGACCCGGACAAGGCCATCCACGTGGTCAACGGCATGCGCGTGCACCTGCCGCTGTTGCTGGCCCTTTCCGCGAACTCACCCTTTTGGCGAGCCGACCAGACGGGCCTGCTGTCCACGCGCACGCCGATCTTCCGCGCCTTTCCTCGGGTCGGGATACCTCCGCGATACGACAACTACGAGGACTGGTCGAAGCGGATCCGCTTCATGGTCCAGAGCAAGGTCATCTCCGACTACACCTATCTCTGGTACGACGTCCGCCCGCACCCCAGGTTCGGGACGGTCGAGATCAGGGTGATGGACTCGCAGACCCGGGTCGAGCACACCGTGGCGCTGGCGGCTCTGGTCCAGGCGATGGTCAAGGAGCTGGCCGAGCACTTCGAGCAGGGCAAGCGCCTGTCGCGGTACCCATACGAGATGCTCGACGAGAACAAGTGGCTGGCCGCCCGCCACGGGCTCGAGGCCGAGCTCGTGGACCTTCCGAGGATGGACCGCGTCCACGCCAGGCAGCTGGCTCGCCGACTGATGAACCGCCTGCGGCCGCACGCCGAGGAGCTCGGGTCGATCGAGGACTTCGAGGGCCTGGAGGACCTGCTGGACCGGGGCAACGGCGCGTCGCGCCAGATCGTGGTCTACGAGGCCAATCACGACCTTCGCGAGGTGGTCGCCGAGATCCTCGAGGCCTTCGTCCCGGAGGCTTTGGACGTACCGCGCGAGTAGATCCGAATCGCGCGGGGATGGCCAGTAACCCCAGAATTCGCGAGCCACGGATGGCGAGCGAATTGGGCCGGGTACTCTGAGGGTCGTGTCCCATCCGGACCTCTTCGTCGTCTGCAAGAACTGCGGGTCCGAGGTCAGCCCGTATGTGACCGAGTGCCCCTACTGCGGGCAGCGCGTGCGCAAGCGGGCCCCCAAGCTGGAGCGCGGCGCCCAGCGCGGCGAGCAGCGGCCCCGCAGGCGCCGGCCGCGGCTCCCCCAGCTGCGGGCCGCCGAGATCGAGGGGATCGCTCCGGAGGTTCGCCCCTGGGCCACGATCCTCCTGGTGGTGGCCTCCCTGGGGACGACCGTCGTCTATGCGGCGGACCAGACCCTCGACCTGGGCCTGCTCGGCACGATCGACGTCAGCTTGGGCGCCGACGAGCCCTGGCGCTGGTTCACCGCGCCGTTCGTGCACCTGAACGCGCTCGGCTACCAGTTCGTCGCGCTGGCGGCGGTCGCGATCTTCGGCTCGATGCTGGAGCGCCGCTTCGGGCCGATACCGGTGCTCCTGTTGTTCGTGCTCTGTGGCGCCGCGGGATCCGCACTCGCTGTGGCGGCCGACCTGCCGCCCCTACTAACGAGCCGATCCGGGGCAATCGTCGCAGGGGCGAACGGGGCGGCGCTCGGGATGCTGGTGGCCTGGCTAGTGGATGACCGCCTTGCCGCCCGCCGCGGAGAGGAGCGTGGCAATGATCTGCTCGGGGTCTACGTCGTCGCCGCCGTGCTGGTGCTGCTTTCGCTGGCGGTGGAGGAGGCGAACATCGCGGCCGCCGCGGGTGGCGCCGCGGCCGGGACGCTCCTCGCGCCTGCGCTCCCGCTGTTCACGCGGCGCGCGGCCTACTGAGCGCAGCTGCGACGGATTCCCAGCGGGGCTTGGAGGCCGGCCGCCCGAGCAGTGCGGGCACCGGTCGCCGGGCGAGACCGTGGCGTGGGCGGGGCCGGGGCCGGGGCCGAATTCCCCTAGCGCGTCACTTAACCGGGCCACCGGCCCGGCAAAGTGACTCTGTAGGTTCGCCGGGTCGTGCGCGGGGACGCTCCGGTGACGCTCAGTCGGCTCGCATCGCGGTTCTGAAGCAGCAGCAGAGGCGCGGACGAGCGTCGCTAGCGAACCTGGATGCTTCCCGGAGCGCCGTCGAGCAGATAGCCGACTCGAGTTCCCGGCAGATCCGAGCCACTGGGCGCCGCCACCAGCAGCCCCCCCGAGGTCATTGCGTCGCAGAGCAGCCAGCGGAGCTCCTCGGGTACGTGGTCGCCCCATTCGAGCTGCGGCTCGAGCCACTCTCGGTTGCGCCGGCTGCCCCCGGCGATCGGCGGCTCCGGCAAGCGGAGCAGGTCCAGGACACCCTCGATGGCGGGAACGGCGGCCGCGTCCACTTCCGCTGCCACGCCGCTCGCGCGCGCGAGCTCGTGCAGGTGGCCGAGCAGCCCGAAGCCGCTGACGTCGGTCATGGCGCTCGTGGCCGCCTCCAGGGCGGCCGCAGCGGCGTCGCGATTGAGCTCGCTCATGACCTCGACGGCCGAAGCGGCGACGCCATTCGAGGACAGCCCGCGCTT
>DATFQM010000099.1:0-9456 GCA_035264265.1 Thermoleophilaceae bacterium | reverse complement strand
TGGTCTGGAACTTCACCGGCGCCGTGAGCCCTTCGCTCCTCGCCGGGAGCCGGCTGCGCGTGCTATTGGACCTCGATCCCGGCATCTATCAGCTATCCGCGTCCGAGTGGGACATGGGCCTCGACGAGCACGACGTGTTCCTTACGGTGGGGACCAAGCTCGGCGACCCGGACTGCGAGGTCCCCGACGCTGGTGTGCGCTGGAAGACGTTCAAGCCCTGTGTCCACCTTCCTGGCTGGCCGGTCCCACCGAGGCCTCCAGACGGTGCCCCGTTTACCTCGGTCGTCCATTGGAGCTGGGGATCGAGCTTTGAGCACGAGGGCCGTACCCTGCTCGAATCCAAGCGGGTCGCGTTTCTCCGGCACGCGGCCCTCCCGCTGCTCACGAAGCGCCGCTTCCAGCTCGCCACCCACATCGATCCCGATGGCGATCTCGGCGACATCCAGGTCTTGAGGTCACACGGCTGGGAGCTCGTGGAGCCAGCCACGGTCGCGGGCGACATGGCGAGCTACAGGGGGTACATCGAGCGCTCCCGTGCCGAGATAGGCTGCGTCCAGGAGGTGTACGCGGCGCTTCGAACCGGGTGGATGAGCGACCGCAGCGTCTGCTACCTGGCCAGCGAAAGGCCGGTCGTGCTCGAGGAGACGGGGGTGAGTGACGTCGTCGCCACCGGCGCCGGAATGCTCACATTCGAAAGCATCGAGGGCGCGGCTGAAGCGGTGGCGAGGGTAGACCGAGACTATGACCGGCACGCCCGAGCGGCGCGAAGGCTGGCTGAAGAGCATTTCTCGGCGGAGACCTGCCTACCGCAGATGATCGACGCTTGCAATACGACTGAGCGTGGCGCGCGAGCAGAAGGCTAGATTCCGCCCGCCCATGCGAGCCGGCATCCAGTGGAGGCACCCACCAACGCGGACCTGCCGGAGGGAGAAGGGGACTTCGGCTTCTGGAACGACTGGCGCGCTGCCGATGTGGAGGCGGGCTACCAGCGGCACTGCCGGCCGGTTCGCAGCTGAGGAGCGCTTAGACGCCCGGCTCGTCGTCGAAAAGCTGCTCGAGGCGACCCTATAGCTGCGGACAGCGGAAGACCTCGGCGTGGTCGCCGCCAGGCCAGCTGTGCATCTCCCCGCGGAAGCGGGACAGGCCAGTGAACGCCTCGTCGAAGCGCATAACCGAGCCCTGGCTCCGGTATGCCCGGATCGCGGCGACCTTGCGCTCGAGATGCTCCGTGATGTCGATCACCTCGTCGATCTGCTCAATGGGAGTCCAGATCTCGAACATCCGCAGCCTGGGTGGCGAGCGCAGCGCCCTCGCCGCTCGCATCACCAGCCTCGCGGCGGCCTGGTGGTCGGGGTGGTCGTCGCGCTCGTGGGGGGCATATACGGTCTCCGGCCGGAGCTGCTCTAGCCGCTGCCTGAGGCGTTCCACGAGCTCCCGGCTGGCTCGCAGGCGGCCATCGGGCTGGCGCCAGAACTCGATCGCCTGGAGCCCCAGGATGCCGGCGGCCTCCCTCGCCTCGGCCTCCCGCACTTGGCCCGCCTGCTCGATGCCGTGGCCGCCTTGCTCGCCGGAGGTGAGCGCGATCTCGTGGACGCGTGCGCCGGCGGCCACGTCGCGGCACAGGCTGCCCCCGCAGCCGAACGCCTCGTCGTCGGGGTGAGCGGCGACGACCAGGACGTCGCTCACGCGGCGCCGCCCACCGGGTAGTCGGCAAAGCTCACCAGCTTAATCCCGAGGTCGTCAATGGCATCTAGGATCTCTGACGAGGTGAGCGTCTCGACCTCGGCCTCGCGCTCGGAGAGGTACATGGCCTCGTAATCGGGCGTCACGTACCCGGGGTGGCACGAGAGCTCGGTCCAGCCGTGCCCGACCTCCTCCTCGAGTACGCGCCGGAGCGCCTCGACGCTCACGCGCCGAAGGTCGGTCTCTCCCCACTCCCACTGGGCGTAGAAGCCCCCGACGAAGCTGATGCGCCCGTCGCCTCGAATGGGGACGTGGAGCGGCGCCACGAGCTCGTGGAACCAGCTCCTCGTGGGCTCTTCGAGATGGACGTGCCGGTGGGAGTCCACGTGCGTGGGGTCCCTGTCCAGGAGCTCGCGGAAGCGCCCGAGCTGGCGCTCGAGCTCCTCTTCCACCGCCTCCCGGTCGTCGAGGGGGAAGTCCCGCTCGTCCTCGCCCACCACATCCCAGTGCAGCCCCACGGCGAGCCAAGGACGCTCCCTGGCCAGCGCAGCGGCGTCCTCCGCGCTCGCCCCGGTGACCATGAAGCTGGCGCTTGTGACTATCCCCTGCTCGTGGCATTCCAAGATGCCCCGGTTGACCCCCACGGACGCCCCGAGGTCGTCGGCGTTCACGATCAGGCGCTTCATAGGACGCTCAAGCCAGCCCCACGTCGTCCAGCAGACGCCCCGCCACCGCCGCCGCCTCGAAACTCTCCTCGGCGAGCGCCCGGGCCGCCTCGCAATGGTGACGGTAGTCGGCGTTGACCGCCTCGATCGCGGCGACCGCCTCCTCGATCGTGCCGAACGCGAACAGCCCGTCTCCCGTGGGAAGGATGTTGGGGAAGCCCGTGTCCTGCGCGACCACCGGCTTGCCGGAGGCCAGATAGCAGGCGTCGCGCTCGCTGAACCAGCCGCTGCGGAGGCTGATGTTCTGGTCCTTCGCCACCGTAAGCTCCGCGCGCGACTGGCGGATGAAGTCCGCGTAGGCGCCGAAGACGTCCAGCGACATCTCGAACGGCGAGGTGAGCTGCCAGCCGTGCGAGGTCAGGAGCTCCCGGTCGGCGCGATCGTCGGGGAGCATCGCGAGCCGGAATGCCTGGGAGGTGCGCTGCGGGAGATCCATGAAGCGCTGCCACTCGTGGTGCTTGCTCCAGAGGTAGAGCCGGCCCTCGTACTCCACATCGTCGCCGCTCTGACGGTAGTTGCCCACGGTCGTGAAGAAGCGCGCTTGCGGGGTATAGGTCATGGGCCAGAGCTCCAGGTCGACAGGCTGCCGCGTTTTCAGGTACTCGCGGTCACCGAGCGGCACCCCGCAGTCGGGCGCCCCGTAGTTCTCGCCATAGGTGGCCACAACGTGATGGTTCGCCAGCGCCTTGCGCGTGTGCTCGTCGCCATGCGCCAGCTTGAGCTCGGAAATCACCGGATCGGTCTCCACGTACACCCGCAGCGGTGCCCGCAAATGATCCTCACGCAGGTCCGTGGCGCCGACGATGTTCAGCAAGGCGTCGCAGGAGGAGTAGAGGTCCCGCAGCCGCGCGGGCGACATGCCCCAGCAGGCGCCCTTCCGGTCCGCCAGCCGGAAGGCCCAGCGGTCCGGCAAGCCGATGCGCGCCATGCAGCCCGAGATGTGCGAGACGGCGTAGGAGCAATCGTCGGTGACGGCGTTGTGCCCGGGGTGGTAGGGCCACACGGTGTCGTCCTCCACGTAGAAGACCTGGTGGCCCAGCTTGCTGAGCCCTCTCAGCCAGTTGAGGTACAGCCAGGTCTGGCCCGCGAACGGCATGCGGCCCATCATCCCCAGGACGACCAGCGTGAGCCTGCCGCCCATCTATGCGCCGGCGCTGCGGCCGCTCTCGAGCACCCGTGCGTACGCGCGCGAGACCCGTCTGGCGTACTGCTCGGTCGTGAAGCGCTCGTCGACCCGCCTGCGTGCGGCCTCCCCCATGCGCTGGCGAAGATCGCCGTCGGTTAGCAGCGTGTGGATGGCCCGCTCGGTGGCCTCGACGTCGTCCGGGGGCACCAGGAAGCCGGTCTCGCCGTCCACGACCGCCTCTGGCGCTCCGCCCGCCCTGCCCGCTATCACCGGACGGCCGCAGGCCATGGCCTCGAGGTACACCATTCCGAGGCCTCCCTCGTACTGCGAGGGCGCCGCCACCACCAGCGCCCGGCGGTAAAGCGCTGGGAGATCATCCTGCTCGACGAAGCCGAGCACCTCCAGCGCCTCGCCGGCGCCGTGGCGCGCCGCCTCCACCTCCATCTCTTCGAGCAGGCCCTCGTCGCCCTCGCCGGCGATAGTAAGCCTCAGGTCGCCGAAGCTCGCCCGCAGGCGCAGGAACGTTTCGAACACGGTGCGCAGGCCCTTGTTCAGGGCGACGTTCCCGACGAACAGCACGTGCGGGGGAAGCTCGCCGTGAGGCGAGGTGTCGGGGCGGAACTTGCGCGCATCGACGCCTGCGTAGACGATCTCGATCCGCTCCGCTGGAATCCCGTGCGCTCTCGCCGCGAAGTCCGCCACGCTGGCACTTGCCGCCATCCAGCCGTCCGCGAGCCGAAGGCAGGCGTCCTCCATGAATCCCCCGATGCGCGCGAAGGAACTTCCCCTCTCCGGCCAGCCGATCTTCTGGGTGAGCATGGTGAGGGAGCCGTGCAGGTGCACGACCGCGGGCATCCGCTCTGCTTCATCCCTGTCCAGCAGGAAGGCAAGCCCCTCCGCCCCGTAGTCGGGAAAGTCCACGATGTCGAACCGCGTACCGGCCTGACGCAGCCGCCGGATCGCCGCGAGCACCTGCCAGCTGTGACCGAGCCAGTAGGCCTCCGGCCGGTAGACCGGGAAGTCCGCGCCGACAGGCGGGAAGCGATGGACGGTGACGTCGCCTGCCCGCGACGCGCTGGTGCGGCGAAGGCCCTCGTCGCCCGGCGTCAGGAGCTCAACCGTATACCCCATGTCGGCGAGTCCTCGGGCCTTCACCTCCGTCTGGGTGCCTATGCCTCCCACCGGGCCGGGGGGATACTCCTGCGATACCAAGCAGACCCTCACCTGAGCCGCTAACTATCGCCGACGCCCGCGAGCGCGGCGCAGCTCGGGCGGTCGGCCGGCGCATGGCGCTCGCCGCACGATCGGGCGCCCGTCACGCGATGGCTGGTTAGCCTGCCGGAAGATGGGCACCACGCACTACCCGAGGTCGCGTCTCGAGGACCTGTCGGTTTTCGACGAATGGTGGAGGAGCGGAGTATGGGCATCGTCGCCGTCGCCTCTTGCCCGTCGCCGCCTCGAGGCGGCGATCGCCCTGCTGGGCGATCGCCGCTACGAGCGCGCGCTCGAGATCGGCTGCGGCACCGGGGCCTTCGCCCGGACGCTCGCGCCCCTCGCCGGCCGCGTGGTCGCACTCGACGCCTCCAGGGAGGCCATCCGCATCGCCACCTCGAGCGCGCCCGCGCCCAACGTCGGCTTCGAGGTGGCGAACGTCATGGAGTACGACCTGGCCGCCGAAGGGCCTTGGGAGCTCGTCGCCATCAGCGAGACGCTGCCCTACATCGGCTGGGCCTACTCCCTGTACGACCTCGGCTGGCTCCTGGACGAGGTGTTCGCGGCGATGGCGCCCCGGGGTCGCTTGCTCCTCGTGGACACATGCTCGGGCGCCGACGACCCCCTCTACGAGCCGTGGCTTATCGCCACCTACCGCGACCTCGCCCGCAATGTCGGCTTCGTCCCCGAGCGTGAGGAGGTCCTTGAGGGCGAGGAGAACGGCGTCGACTACGGGTTCCTTCTCTCCCTCTTCACCAGACCCGCGGGCGGTGGCCCGGCAAGGTAGGTACGCGCACGCCTCGCGGACAGGTCGAGCGCATGCGGAGCAGGACGCCGGGCTGCTGCTTCGACGCCGAAGAAGGGCCCATGCGCCGACAGGCGGCTGAGGCGGCGCCCGCGCAGCGAGGGGCTCTTCCGAGCGGGCCGGGAAGGATTCGAACGTCCGACCTACTGATTACGAGTCCGGTGCTCTGACCGACGAGCTACCGGCCCCGTGCAGAAGCTAGCGCGGGCGCGGGCTTGTCATGCCGAACGGAGGCGGGGAGGAAGAGCAGGTGACAACTGGGCTCGGATTGAAGGGGAAGGCGTCGAGTCGAGTCCCCTGCGGGGATGACCGGCATCCGGGGAAGCACCTGAGAAGCTGCCCGCCTGGGCGCGAGAGGCCGCTATCACGTGCACCTCCGGGTAGCGGCGGTACGCTCCGGCCACGTCCTGGTCCATCTCCACGTGGTAGCCCTGCACCACGGCCGCGTCCGCCAGGGGCGGGAAGGGGAGCGCGAAAGCGATATGCGTGCGAGTGCACGAGGTCGAACTCCGCGGCGCTCTCGAAGGCAGCTGCCGCGCGGAGCGTCTCGTGGAGCTGCCAGTCCCAGAGCGCGTCGTCCCACTCGTGCACCGCGTATACACCGAGCGAAGCCTCGCGGACGGCCGCGAGTCGCCGCTGGCGAAGACGGTCACCTCGTGCCCGTGCCGCGGGAGCTCGTCGGTGCGGAGCCACGCGAGCTCCTCGTGGACTCTCCGCTGCCCACCGCAGTGGCGCCCGGGCGGAGCACTGCTATCCGAAGCTTGCGGGCCATTTGGCAAGGGCGCCGGCCGCGAGGCCCGGAGCCTTACTCTGGTCGGCGGGCCGAGGTGAGCAAGAGCGTGATCTTCAACGCCGACGACTTCGGGGCCTCCCCCGGCGTCAACGGCGGCATCGTCGAGGCGCACGTCGAAACGGTGGTCACCAGCACCAGCCTGATGGCAACCGGGGCGGCGGCGCGCGAGCCGGGGGCGCTGGCGGCTCGCCACCCGGCCCTGTCGGTGGGGCTCCGCTGGGTCGGAGAGGCTCGGCTCCCGGAGCTCGACACCGGGGACGAGCGCGCCGTCGCGGGGAAGCTCGAGTGCCAGCTCAAGCTCTTCGGGGAGCTCGGCGGGCACGCGCCGGCCCGCCTGGACTCGCACCACCACCTCCACCGCGAGGAGCACCTCCTGCCCGCGTTCGGCGCGGCCGGCGAGTGGCTGCGCGTGCCGCTCGGCGGCGATGGGCCCGGTCTGCTTCGCGACGAGGTCCTCCAGCGCTGGACTGAGATCATCTGCCACCTCGGCTTCGTCGGCGAGGGGCTCGACACCGTCTACTGGTATGAGCGCGAGCTCGAGTTCCACACGCTCACGGATCCCAGGCTCGGGAAGGCGCTCGACGACCTCGACATCGCGCTGCGCAGCTACCGCGCCTGGGCGGAGGCGACTGGCTGAGGGCGCGTGCCGGAGGCTTCTGGCGCATCCCGCGGCGGACCCCTGATTGCCGTCCTCGGCTATCACAAGGTCGGTCCCCACCCGATCGAGTGGTGGACATGGTTCTACGTCGGCGAGGAGACCTTCGCCCGCCAACTCGAGTGGCTTCGAACGGCCGGCTGGGAGATCATCGGCCTCGACCGTTTCCTGCGCGGTCTCGAGTATCCCGCCGCGCTCGGCGAGCGATCGGCGATTATCACCTTCGACGACGGCTACCGGTCGCTACGGGAGGGAGCCTTCCGGCGCCTCCGGCAGCTCGAAGCGCCGGCAGTGGTGTTCGTGGCCACGGACTACATCGGTGGGGTCAACTCGTTCGACCAGGACGTCGAGCCGATCGAGGCCATGTGCGACTGGGGCGACCTCGAGCGGCTGTGGCGGGCAGGGTTCTCGATTCAGTCGCACACCGCCTCGCACGCCGCCCTCTCGGCCCTCTCGCCCGAGCGCCGTGAGGAGGAGCTGGTGCGATCCAAGGCGGTCCTCGAGGCGAGGCTCAGCCAGCGCGTCACCGCCCTGTCCTACCCGTACGGGGACGACGGAGGCGACCGCGACTCCGTCGATCGCCTGCTCTCGCGCACGGGCTACCGGGCCGCGTTTCTCTATGGCGGCGGGGCCGTGACGGCGTCGGCAATCGACGGCTTCAGGATTCCGCGGCTCGCGATGGGCCCGGACACGGACCTGGCGCGGGAGCTTCGCTTCTGAGCCTCCCTGCGTCAGGCCAGCGCTCGCTCGAGGAGGCTCGTGGCCAGGTTCGTCGCGTCGAAGTGCTTCTCCGCAAGCTCGCGCGCGCGTGCGCAGTGGCGCTCGTAGTCGGATTCGACCGCCGCGATGGACGCCGCCGCCTCGCCGGCGTCGCGAAAGCGGAAGATCCCCTCGCCGTCCCGAAGGAACCGGCTCGGGCCGGTATGGCGCACAACCACGGGCTTTCCGCTAGCGAGGTAACAGACCGAGCGGTCGCTGATCCACCCGGGCTGCAGCAGGACCGTCGACGGCTTTGCGCCGCTGAGCTCTCCCCGGGAGCGCTGGACGTACTCGCGGTAGCGTGAGGCCGTCCCCGCAACCTCCCAGGCATCGGATACCCACCAGCCGCGGGCGCGCAGCGAGCTCAGCTCCTCGGGGTCGTCCGCGATGCCCCCGAGCGCCAGCTCCAGCTCCGGCTCCGCCCGGGCCGGCACGCCGAGCAGGTCGAGGAAGCCCTCGCGCTTGGAGTTCTCGATCCACTTCCCCTCGAAATTGATCCAGTCCTCGTCGGGAGCGGGCCACCAGTGGGAGACGGTCGTGTACCGCCCGGCGGAGACGGGCGCCGCCGGCCACGCATCGAGGGCGACGCACGGCGGCGTGTAGAGCCAGCGCACCCCGCAGTCGGGGAAGCGGGCGTACTCGGTGCCGACGTTCTCGCCGACCGTGAAGTACAGGTCGTGCGGCCCGGGCACGATGTCGCCGCGGCTCATCCAGAGCTGCGTGAGCCCCGGATCGATGTCGAGCAGCGCGGTGCGAGCAAAGCGCCCAAGCGCGTCGGCGGGGAGCGCGTAGCGGAGGTTCAGGAGCAGGTCGGCGTCGAGCGCGGCCTCCAGATGGGGGACTTCGATTTGCCCGGCAGGCCCCGAGCGCGGCGAGAGGAAGGTGACCTCGCCGGAGAGGCCGAACGGGCGCAGGTCGGCGAGCAGCGCGTCGATGGCGGCGCGGACCTCGTCCAGGCTCTGGTCCTCGGGGAGGGACTCGAGCCACACGACCCGGCAGCCGGCGGCCCGCAGTCCTAGGGCCCAGTTCAGGTACGGCCACCGGTGCCCCCCGCCTTGCGGATAACCGACGGTGTTGGCGGCCAGGCATACTCGGACGCTCATTGAGATGGGCCGGGGAGGATTCGAACCTCCGGCCCACGAATTATGAGTTCTCGGACGTGGTGGGCGTAGATCATCGTCGTCTGAATGTCGCCGTGGCCCCTCATCACCGTCAGTCCGCAAGCGGGAACGCCTGGACGGCGTCCTGCCGAATGCGTGGCATAGGTCATGGCCCGCAGGCGCTCGAGCCTGGCACCGTCGAGGGCCGTGTAGTACCGGCGGCGGAGGTTCGTATCGTCCAACACCCAGCCGGTCGTGCTGACGAACACGAGGCCGTCCGGTCGGTGAAGTGCTCGCGGCGAGAGAGCTGGTCGACCGCGCGGGCTGCCTGGTCGATTAGCGGGACCGAGCGGACTTTGCCGCTCTTGGGGTCGCCCTCGACGCCGCGTTCGGTTAGGTGGTACACGGTGGCGGGCGTGGGCGGCGGCAGGCGCTCCCGGAGGACCAAGTCGGTCAGTCCCAGTCGATGCCCTCGGCGATCGCGCCGCCTACGAGCGGGCCGCTGGCGACGGCGATCCCGGTGACCGCGCTGAACAGGCCGATCGCCGCTCCCCTGCGCTCGGGCGGGAAGGCGGCGCTGAGGAGCGCTAGGCCCAGG
>DATFQM010000098.1:0-8339 GCA_035264265.1 Thermoleophilaceae bacterium | reverse complement strand
TGTCTCCATTTGGGATTGCAGCCTCCGTTGTCACCGATCTCAGTGCTGGTGGGGATTCTCGAGAGGTCCGAAAGCGTCTGAAGGAAGTCGTTCTGGCTGCCGACCTGCTCCGCCAGCTGCGCCGTGCTGCAGGACAGCTGGACCAGGCCGTGTCGCAACGGGCCCGAGGCGTCCTGGGTGAAGAACACCGCGTTCGTGTTGTGGCTGAGCCATGAGGCCCAGAACAGGTAGCCCTCGTCCTTGGCTCCGGGTGGGTTGTAAGCGAGGGCATTGAGCAGGAGGTTGAGGTCCTTGAAGCCCTTTGACAGCGCGACGGTTGTCGTCCCCAGCGGCCCCGCCGCCTGCTTGATGTGCTTGAGCGGCGTCTGCACCTTGCGGGTGAACGGCCTGATCTGGTGCTCGACCGGCCCCCTGGTCTCCCGGAACAGCGGCCGTACCTGCCGGAGGGCCGGGGCGAGTGCCTGGGCCGCCGGAATCAGCTTGCGTGACGCGGGTCCCAGCACCAGCGCAAGCCGGTTGGCGCTGGTGAGCGTGCTGTGGGTCTGGCGGAGCGTGGGCGGGAACTCCTGGAGGGTCGCGCGGATCGCGTTCTGCTCCTTCGCGAACGAGCCCAGGACGGCGTTGGAGGAGCGCACGAACTGCGCCAGCTGCGTGTCGCGATGGCCGAGCTCGGTGCTGAGCTTGCCGAGGTTTGTAATGACGCGACGCAGGTTCTGACGGCGCTTGACGAGCGCGCCGTTGATTCGCGCGATGTTGCGAACGGTCGGTTCGAAGCGGCGCAGCCCGGCCGACAGCTCTCTCGAGTGCCCGTACAGGCCCTGCGAGCCGCCCTGGAGGAGCAGCTGGAGGAACGACTGGGTGTCGCCGTCCAGGCTGGCGAGGATCTGGTCCGGGTTGACGTTCGGTTGCGTGTTGGCGAGCGGTACCGTCGAGCCCTCGCTGACCTCCTTGCCGTCCTGGCCCGGTTCGATCTCGATCGTCATGTCCTGAAGGCCGCTGCGAGGCCGCAAGAGGAGCGAGGCGTCGGTGTGGATGAGGTCGACGTACTTGGGGTCGATGTCCATGGTCACGACCGCGGCGCCGTTCTCCAGGTTGACCCCCTCCACGCTTCCGACCTTGATCCCGGCGATGTTCACGGTCTGTCCCTGCCCCGGCGTGATCGCCTGCGCCGAGCCGAATTCCCCCTTCAGCTCGAAGTGCTCCTGGCCCAGGATCGGCAGCCACGAAGGGAAGTTGGCCTGCTGCCTGGACAGGATCACGCCAGTGGTGACGATCGCCAGCACCACGAGGACACCGATCGCCACGAAGTCGCGCAGGTGCTCGCGGATCGCGCGCCTCATGGCACCGCCTCCGGGTCGGGTGGACCCTGTGCCGCCAGCGGTCCGTTGAGATCGGGGACCGCGTTCTTATGGCACGGGACATCCGGGCGGAACGGGGGGACCTTGCCGGTGACGACCGGACGGGTGCCGATCGGCGGCGAGATGTTATGGGCCCAGATCGTCTCGTTCTGGAATCCGCCACCGGGGTTCTCCATCCGGGTCAGCGTCGGGCCACCGCCTGCCTGGAAGCGAACGAAGGAGCCGCTGCCATCGAAGAGCTGACTCTCGCCGGCGAGCTGGACCGTTCCGTAGAACAGCTCGCGAATGTTGGGCTGGCCCGTCGTGAAGTCATAACCGGGGCCGGAGTCGTTGAGCACCGTGTTGCCGGCCGGAATCAGATTGTGGGATGTGCAGCGGCTCAGCAGGTCGGTCTGCCGGAAGAGCGAGGGCGACGAGCCGACGGTCCGCCCCAACCCCGGGCCGGCCGCAGCGAGGTAGCGGGCATCGTTGCCCAGCTCGCGCTTGCGCAGCAGCCTCTTGACCTGGACGAGCCACGGAATGCCGGTCCGGATCGTCTCCGGGAGCTGACGGATGCCGGGCTCGAGCTGGATAGCCAGGGACCGGAACGGTGGGAGCGCCTGGTCCAAGTGCCGCAGCGCCGGGCGCGCCTCCTCGAGGGTCGGGGCGAGCTCGCGGATCGTGGCGGAGAGGTTCGTCGACTCGGAGGCGAGCGCGGCCGTCGTCGTGTTGAAGTTCGTGATCAGACCCTTGAGCGCGTCCTCATCCGAGGCGAGCTCGTCGAACAGGTTGCGCTGGCCGCGGATGAGGTTGGACAGGTCGTGGTTGCGCTCGCCGAGAAGCGCCTGGTTGACGATCGCGGAGCTGCGGCCGGCCTTGCCGCCGTAGCGGAAGGTCTGGTTCAGGGCCTGCGCGGCGGTCTTGCCCTTGACGGCCTGCACCTGGGTCTTGTCCTCTTCGGCGGTCGGGACGTGGGTCAGGGCATCGCCGTAGCCCTTGAGCGTTCGCTTGAGGTCACCCCGGTTGTTCTTCTGCAGCGCGGTGAGGATCTCGTCCAGCTGCACCGCCGTGGCGGTCTGGGTGGCCGGGATGTCATCCCCGCTCGAGAGGTTCGGAGCCTGCGGGCTGCCGGGCCGCAGATCGAGGAAGAAGTTCCCCTCGAGGAACAGCCGCGGTCGGATCGTCACGGTGGCGTCCTTGTGGATCGGGAGGCCCTCGTCGTCGATCGTGAAGGTGGCCTCGGCCATGTTGCCCTTCGACGTGATGTCGATGACCTTGCCGACGTTGACGCCCGCGATGCGGACCGGCGAGTCCGGCTTCAGGGTCGTGGCGTTCTCGAACGTCGCGTGAAGCTCGTAGCCGCGGCTGGTGAACGGGATCCGCTTGCTGAACGCCAGGAAGGATGCAAGGGCAAGGATCAACACGAGGACGAGGCCGATCTTCGCCGGGCTCGGCCCGCGGTAGCTGCGCCCGAAGATCCGCGGGTCCGGGGCCTCCTCCCACGGCTTGTAGCGGACCGGGCCGCGCCGCTTGCGCCGGAACAGGCTCACTTGAGCTGGTCCTTCGTCTGGTCATCGGTGACAATTCCCGAGTTGCCGGGCACATTGCCGATGACCTTCTTGCCCGCGATGTAATTCTCGTTGCCAGCTTCGCATTCGCGCGGATGCTGCCCGGGTGAAGCGGTGTTCGGGTAGGGGTTCGAATGGAGGAAGTTCGCCCTCGCATTCAGCTCCTGACCCGGGATCGTCTCGCTGCCCGTCTTGTTGGGCGGGGCCGATGATGGGCTTGTCTCGTTGTTCGGGAGCCCGCCAGGGCTGGACATCACGAGGAAGCGCTGCCCGGTACCGATACCGTCGCCGACGCTGAACAGCTGCTCAGCGTTTCGGAACAGCAGCGTGCCGTAGTTGCACACCGACTGGGCCGGAGCGACGAAATGGAGCGTCGGGGAGAGGTAATTCACGGTCTGGGTAGCTCGCGAGATCCCTGCCTGGACATCCTTGTTCGTCGCGAAGCGCTCGAGCGCGTCGGCGGTGGGCGGGAGCTGGGCGTTCAGCGATGGCGCTCCGGGCAGCACGTCGGCGCCCGTCTCCAGCGCGGACGCGATCTCCGGTGCGGTCCGATCGAGGGCCCGCACCCCCGGGCGAAGATCGGCGAACAGCGCGGCGTTGTGGCGCAGGAAAGTGCTGATCCGTGGCGAGGTGCGCGTCAGCGTGTCGAGCGTCGGCGGGGTCTCGGAGATCGTCTCCTGGATGAACGGCCTGGCGACCGATGCCAGCGCAGCGAACGTCGTGTCGAGCGAGACGAACATGTGGGCCTGGGTCTCGGCGACCGGTGCAACCTCGGCGGCCGCGGCGCCGGCCGCACGGAAGAAGCGGGCGAGCCCGGTGTTCTTCGACGCGAGGTTCCGTGCGACGGGCTCGAGCCGGCGAAGCAACGGACGAAGCTGGCCGAGCGCGGCATTCAGCTGCGGACCGCGCCCGGCGAGAACGGCGCCGAACTGGACCAGGTTCTGGCGGATCGCGGTGCGAGTCGGACCATTGAAGGTGTTCAAGACCTCGTCGAACTCGACCGGGTGGGGATGAGCGGCGCTGAGTGGGAGCTGCGAGCCCTCGGGATAGCCCCGGTCGTTGTCGGTGCGATTGATCTCGAGGTACTTGAGACCCAGCGCCGACTTTGCCCGCACCACCACCGTCGATCCCCTGGGGATCGGGTCCACGTTCTTGTCCAGCTTCAGGTCAGCCTGCGCCGTCACCCTGCCGTTCGGGTGCGACACCGGCTTGACGTCCTCGACGAATCCCACCCGGACCCCACCGATCCGCACGTCGTTACCGGGAACGAGCGTCGCGGCATTCGGCACCTGCACCGAGATCCGATAGCTCGGCACGAAGGGCAGCCCGTTGTTGGCGTTGTAGGCGAGGAAGACGGCCAGGATCACGATGAGGGTTGTGACCGCGCCGACCATCGTCGGGCTGGATGCGATGGCGCCGACGCCCCCGCGCCTCATGGAGCCGGCTCCTGACCGGGGGTCGTGTATTGCGCGGGAGGCGCGCCGCTGTCCTTCACATGGCCCTGCCTGCCGATGATCGTGTCGAGCAGGTCACGCGCCGCGTCGAGCGATGGCCCGTGCGGTTTCCGCCGCTCCCGCGCGCCAGACGCCGACGACGCAGCGCCGGCGAGGTCTCCCTGGGCGTCGAACGGTACGGCGCCACCGGATCCGGTCACGCCCGTCGTACTCGTGGGTTCGTTCGGGACAGCGACAGGAGGCTGGGCAGCCATCGCGAGCTTGCCCACACTGGCTGCCCAATTGCCGCCGCAGCCCGGGACGAGGTTGTCAACGAGCTGCACGCACGACGGGGTGACCTGCAGGTTGGCGCGCAGGAAGTGGCCGAACTGGTCGAAGCCGTTGATGCCGCCGTTGGTGAAGTAGAGGAGCTTCATGAGCTCCTCGTTGCCGCCGCTCTGCCGGAGGCTCGACAGGAGCTCGGAGAGGCCCCGCGCCGCCGGCGGCGCCTTCCGCGCGAGGTTGCGGACCTTCACCAGGATCGGGTCGGAGTTGACGATCGGCTGAGCGCTCTTCTGCGCGGCCTCGCCCAGGGTGACGAGCGCCGGCGTCGAGGCCTTCGCGAACGGGCCGAGGGCCTTCGTGGAGCGGGTGATACCGGGGGCCGCGTCCGCGAAGTCGGCGAAGGTGGGGCGCGCCTGGTCGGCGAAGCGCTTGAGCTGCACCATCTGGCGACGCAACGCTTCGAGGGCGGCCGGGAACTTCTCGAACCCGGCCTCGAGGTCCGCGCTGCGCTCGGCGGTTGCCTCGCCGGCGGTGTTGGCGTTCCGGATGAAGCTGGCCACCTTCTGGCGCTCCCGGGCCAGCGGTGCCAGCACGCGGTCGGAGTCGGCGGCGAGCTTTGAGAGGGTGCGGTTCTGGCGCGCGAGCTGCGCCAGCACGCGGTCGGTCTCGCGAAGCGCCGGGTTGGCTCGCTTGACGATCGCCTCCAGGTCCTTGCCGCGAGCCGCGAGCCCCGCTCCCAGGTCGTTCAGGATCAAGCGGAACCGGTCCGCGAACGGCTCCCGCATGATGTTGTTGACGAGGTCGATGTCGACCTCCTTGCCGTTGTTCTGGAGCGGCAGGAAGCGCTGTCCCGCACCGGGCTGGCCGGATTGGATGACGTCCAGAGGTGGAGGCGGCTCCGTTCCGGGGGCGTGAGGCTGGGTGGGCTGGCAGTCCACGTACTTCTCGCCCAGGAGCGAGGCCGGCCGGATGATGCACGAGGCGTCGGTGCGGAAGTCCTGGAAGCCCGGATCGGTGATGTCCATCACGACCACGGCCTTGCCAGGGTCGGGGCTGCCATCGCGGTTGGCGGACTCTCCCGGCTCGGTCACGTCGACCGACGCCACGCTGCCGACCTTGGCGCCGGCGATGCGCACGTCCTCGCCGGTCACCAGGAAGGCCCCGTTGTCGAAGATGCCGCGGACCTCGTAGCTGCCGCCCGAACCTCCGGATCCCTGCCCGAAGAACACCAGGGCCACCGCGGCGAGCAGGGCGGCTGTCGCGACGATCCTCCTCATGGGCCGGGCGGGACGTCGGAGGGATCGCACTTGCCGTTGAGGTTGCCGTCGTCGAGGAAGGGATTGGATCCGGGGATCGGCTGCGTGGCGCCACCCGGGCACCGGGTGAACGTCCCGAAGGAGAGATCGCTGAACTGCTGGCTCAGCGGGATCGGCTCGAGGTCGCCCGGCGAGTGTCCGATGCAGACCGGGTTGGTGTCGCCCGCGGTGCAGTAATGGAACGGGTTCGCCTCCGCGGTGGAGACGCGGACGTAGTGCCCGTCGGCGTCGTAGTAGGAGGCGTCCTGCCCGAACTTCGAGATCCAGGCGAACAGATCTGGCGAGTACGGGCGGGCGAAGCTGATCACCGGCTGGGAGTCGTTCAGCCCCTGGATCGCGTGGGGCACCGCCCGGCTTGCGGCGCGCTCGGCCCGCGGCTGGTCGCGGAGGGCATCGGTGAGGTCGTTGGCGCCACCCTTGCGATTGATGGCCAGGCGGAGGTCGTGGATCACCGGCACGCCGCGCTCCGAGACCAGGCGGAGCTGGCGCAGGAACGGGGTGAGATGCCTGGTGGCCGGCTTGGCCGAGGCGACCAATGGGTCGAGGTCGTCGAGCGTGGCGCGCAGGTTCACGAAGGTGGTGTTCGCCTGGCGCAGCGTGGGCGGCAGCGCCACCAGCGTGCGATCGAGGGCCTCGTTCTCGTTCGCGATCGCGCCCAGCGCCTCATTGGCGTTCTGAGTCAGTGCCGAGAGGTCCTGTCGCCGCTCGGCGATCGCTCCCAATGCCTTCGATCCTGTGACGAGGAACTGCGTGAAGGTCCGCTGATCGCGGGTGAGCTCGTCCAGCAGGCGGCGCGCGGACGAGAGTCCTGGAGCGAAGTACTTGTAGCTGCGGCGGGCACCCTCGGTGTGGCCCGCGTAGACGGTCGCCGAGCCCTTGATCACGTTCTGGAGGGCGTGGCGGGTGGGCGGCCTGAACGTGTCGAATAGCTGGTCGAGGTCGACGATGGACTTCGTGTTGTCGCTGGCCAGCGTCGCCCCGTCGGGCAGGGTGGGCTCGTTGTTGGGGCCCGGCGTGATCGAGACGTAGCGGTTCGCGATGCCGGACAGGGAGGTTGCGCGGATGACGGCGGACGTCCCCTCGTGCAGCGGCTCGTCGACCGAGATCGTGACGTCCGCGTTCGCGTCGTCGGTCAGGTGGATGCTGTCGACCGTGCCGATCTTCTGGCCCGCCACCAGGACCTCGTTGCCGCTGACGAGCTGGCCGCCGTTCTCGAACGTCAGGTGGTAGATGCGGCCCGAGGTGCCTCCGAAGAGGATCACGAGCACGAGCACGAGTCCGACGAGGAGAGCCCCGCCGGCGGCCGCCCGCGAAATCCACGCTCGACGGCCTG
The DNA here is from genome assembly GCA_035264265.1 of Thermoleophilaceae bacterium. GTDB lineage: Bacteria > Actinomycetota > Thermoleophilia > Solirubrobacterales > Thermoleophilaceae > DASXBA01. The sequence goes on along the minus strand of DATFQM010000098.1, from coordinate 1,067 downwards.
GGTTCACGGGCTGGTCCTCAGGCGCCACCTGTCCGGGGCAGGGTGCCCCCTCCTCCTGTGCTCGATGCTACGAGCGTCCGGCTCATCCCCGCGGGAACATCCTTTCCTTCCCGGGCCGAGGCGCCCTGCCTCGGCACGAACGCGATCTCCTCTTGGCGCGCATCCTACTTCTATTCCCCACCGACCAAAATCGACCTGTGCGTGCAGGACCTGTAACGCCCACGCGCGACGCATGACGATGCCGATTACTCGCGCGGATCGCGACCTGTGAGGGCACGGTAGAGGTCGTTGGGACGCGTGCCGGTGAGCGCGCCCACCACGGACGCCGCGGCACGCGGCCGCGCGCCGGACTGCACGAGTCGCCGCAGAGCGTCCACGGCGAAGGCGAGGTCGGGGCCCTGCGCGCCCGCCGAGCGCGCCGGGGCGATGACCAGCACGATCTCACCCTTCACGTCTTCACGAAAGCGCCGGGCGAGCTCGCCCAGCGAGGCGCGGGCCACCTCCTCGTGGAGCTTGGTCAGCTCTCGGCAGACGGCCGCGGGGCGGTTGGGGGCAAGCGCAGCGAGCGCGGAGAGTGACTGCGGCAAGCGCCGCGGCGACTCGAACGCGACCACGGTCTCCGCCGACCGCAGCACGCGCTCGAGCTCGCCCGCGCGCCGCGGCAGGAACCCCTCGAAGCGCCACCGGTTGACCGGCAGCCCCGAGGCGACCAGGGCGGTGATCACCGCCGAGGGACCCGGCAACACCTCGACCTCCAAGTCGCGCTCCAGGCAGGCGCGGATCAGGCGGTACCCGGGATCGGAGATCACGGGCGTGCCCGCCTCGCTGATCAGCGTCACCTTGGCCCCGCGCTCCACCTGCTGTGCGAGCTGCACGGCGCGCTCGGCCTCGTTTCCCTCGTGGTATGAGACGAACTGGGGCCGTGGGATGTCGAGCCGCTCGAACAGGAGCCCCGTCCGGCGGGTGTCCTCGCAGGCGACGAGGTCGGCCTCTCCCAGCGCCTGGCGCGCCCGCGGGCTCAGGTCCTGGAGGTTGCCGATCGGCGTCGGGCAGACGATCAGGCGGCC
>DATFQM010000097.1:0-2371 GCA_035264265.1 Thermoleophilaceae bacterium | reverse complement strand
TCGTCGGCATGGGAGGGTGAGGGCCTGGTGGACCCGGCGGGATCGACGAGGGCTCGGCGGATGAGCGTTCGGCTCACGGGCTCGCCGAGGACCGAGGACAGGGCCGCGATGCGCGTCATCGCCCCCTCGAGCCTCCGGACGTTGCCGGCGGCGAGCCCCGCGATGTCGCGAAGGACGCCCGGGTCGGTGACCTCGAGCGGCACCTCGGTGGTCATTCGCCAAAGGAGCGCCGTTCTGGTGCGCAGGTCCGGTGACCCGATCGCGACTCGCAACCCCCACTCGAAGCGATCGCGGAGCCGCTCGGCGAGCCGGGAGATGGCCTCGGGCGGGCGGTCGCTCGACAGCACGATCTGCTTTCCCGCCGTGTGGAGGGCGTTGAAGGTGTGGACGAACTCCTCCTGGGTCTGCTCCTTGCCCTCGAGGGCCTGGACGTCGTCGATGAGGAGCGCGTCGAGCTTGCGGTAGCGACGCTTGAAGAGCTCGGGCCCGTCCTTTCGCAGCGCGGTCACGAACTCCGTGGTGAAGCGCTCGGTCGTGGTGTAGTGAACCGTGAGCTCGGGCCGCCGCCGCCGGAGGTAGTCGGCGATTGCGCCCAGCAGGTGGGTCTTGCCGAGCCCTGGCGGGCCGTGGAGGAAGAGCGGGTTGTAGGCCTCGCCCGGGAGTTCGGCGACGGCGAGAGCCGCGGCGTGCGCCATCCGGTTGCCGAGGCCGATCACGAAGCGCTCGAACGTATGCCTCGGGTCGAGGTCGAGGGATTGGACTGCCTCCATCTCCTGGATAGAGCCCGCAGCGGGGGTTTCCGCCCCCGCTTCGACGATCAGGACCCGTGTGAGGCCGCAGCCGCGTTCGCGCAGCGCCCGCTCGAGGAGTCCGGCGTAGCGCCGCTCGACCCACGCCCTGATCGAGTTCGGCGCTGAGACTCGAAGCGTGGAGCCGGCGGCGCCCAGGGGCCGAAGAGGGGCGATCCAAAGGTCGAACGTCGAGGGTGGGAGCCCGGCGCGGAGATCTTCGGTGATTCGCCTCCAGATCGAATCGAGATCGTCCTGGAAGGCGTCTTCGGGCATCGGCGGGCGATCATAGAACCGCACCCCGGGCGCTCACCGGACCCGCTGATCGGGAGCCCGCATCCTGCGCGAAAAAGGAGACGCGGCTCGCCGGGGTCGTCATTTTGAGGACCCCTATACTGCCTCGCCGGTCGTGAAGCGGACGTATCAACCCAAGAAGCGAAAGCGCGCCCGCACTCACGGGTTCCGCGCGCGGATGCGTACGCGCGGCGGCCGACAGGTCATCAAGCGCAGGCGCCGCAAGGGTCGCAAGCGGCTCACGCCGTGACGGCGGGCTCGCCGGGCGGGCGGCGCAAGCGCGGGCGCTTGTCACGCAGCGGCGACTTCGATCGCGTCTACCGCGAGGGGCAGTCGCACTCGAACCGGTTTCTGGTTCTGTACGCATTTCCGCGGGACGAGCGCGCCGAGGCCGACGAGGACACGCGGCTCGGTATCTCCGTGAGCCGCAAGGTGGGGGGCGCCGTAGAGAGGAATGCGGTGAAGCGAGCGCTGAGAGAGGCATTCTGGTCGCTGGACCCGAACATCCCCGTCCGGCACGACTTCGTCCTTGTGGCGCGCCCGGACGTCGCGAGCCTGCTGGATCGGGAGGGAACGCCGGGTATCGCCCAGGCACTGGCCGGCCTCATGCGGGAGGCGGGCCTCCGCGAGGGGAGCGTTTGACGTGAAACGGTTCCTCGCCGGGCTGCTGCTCGCTCCAATTCACGCCTACCAGCGCTTCATCTCACCGGCCCTGCCGCGCCGGTGCAAGTACTACCCGACATGCTCGGCCTACGCGATCGAGGCCGTCCGCGAGTTCGGGCTCGTACGCGGGACCATCCTCGCCGGCTGGCGCCTGCTGCGGTGCAACCCCCTGAGCCACGGTGGCTACGACCCGGTCGAGGCGCAGAAGCTCTTCAGGAGCCGGCGACGGGAGGCGGCCGCGTGATCCTGCCGCTGGCCAACATCCTCCAGCCGCTGATCGATCTCGCCGACGCGATCATCAAGTTCTGCCACGACAACGTCGGGCTGAGCTGGGGCCTGGCGATCATCGCGTTGACCTTCATCGTTCGCCTGGCGCTGCTCCCGCTGTCTTTGCGCGGAATTCGTTCGATGCGCCGGATGCAGGTCGTCGCGCCCAAGCTCCAGGCCCTGAAGGAGAAATACAAGGACGACCCCCAGCGCTTCCAGCGGGAGACGATGGAGGTCTACAAGAAGGAGGGGGTCAACCCCTTCTCATCGTGTCTGCCCTTCATCCTCCAGATCCCGTTCTTCATCGCGATCTACCAGCTGCTGCGGGGAGACACGTTCCAGACGGACGTCGAGCAGAG
>DATFQM010000096.1:0-8061 GCA_035264265.1 Thermoleophilaceae bacterium | reverse complement strand
GCTCGGCTGGAGGGCGAGCAGCTCCATTTCGCCGTCCACGACCAGGACTGATCACTCGATCGGGCCTCGGCGCCCTGCAGACGACGGGCCTGATCTTGATGTTGATCGGGGTCCTGGGGCTCGTCCTCGGCCTGTACCTCTGGAACGGCAGCAGATCCGAAGGGACCCCGCGCACGAGATCGCAGGGAACCCCGCCCCCCCTTCGGCTACCTGAGGGTCCGCCGTCTGCCGCCTCTTCGGGGCGAACGCCGGACGGCGTCGCGTCCACCCGCACGACGCGCCGGCGAGTCGGGGATAGGCGTGCCCTCGACCGAGGCGCTCGGTCGCTGTGGGCCGTGGTCTGCTGGAGGCGATCACTAGAGTCGGAGCAGATGAGCAAGGTTTGGGTACTCGACACGGAGACGAAGGGCACCGGAGCCCACGTGGTGCCGCTCGAGAAGACGCAGCCCGAGCCTGCCCCGAAGAGGAGGCGGGTGGCCCCGAAGGCGGCATCCGAGCCACGGCCGCCGCGGAAGCCCCGGCCACCCACGGAGACGAAGTCCGGGGCGCTACCCGCCGGTCATGTGAGGAAGAAGGCGACCGGCGAGCTCGGTCGCGTGCGCTCGGTGGACCCGAAGGCCGGCACGGCAACCGTGCTCTGGCTCCGCCACGGGACGACCTCGACCCTTCCCCTTACGGCTGTCTCCCGGCGCTGACCGCCAGGCCGAAGGGGCTCCCCTCGGAGTCCTTGCAGACTGCCCACCGGGCACCCGGATGGACCACGCTTCCTCCTAGCGCTTCCACTCGCTCCAGCGCCTCCGCGAGGTCGCCGACCGCGAAGTACGGCAATGAGAAGCTGTCGCCCGGCCCGGGCCCCCGGGCGTGCACCCCGACGGCGGGCGCTCCGGATCCGGTCTGCCACCCCTCCCCCTCCCCGCCGTGCCGGGCATCGAGTGGGGCGCCGAGCAGCTCGGCCCAGAAGCGCCGGGCGCGCTCGGTATCGTCGGCGGGGAACTCGACCAGTGACAGCTCGCAACCGCGCACGGCTCAAGAGCGTAGCTTGCGCCCCACCTTCCGGCCGGCCCTCGCGCTCGCGTCGCCGGCCCTGCGCGAACCCCTGAGGCCGCTCTCGGTCAGGTCGCCTAACTTGCCCGCTTTCCGGTCGCCCTTGTGCTCTCCCCGCCGCAGTAGCCGGTCATACCCATGCTGGAGGCGTCGCGACCGCCGTGGCGCTACCACCCCGACCACGAAGAGCACGATGCAAAACAGGACCACCAAGACAAGTAGAACGCGCACCGGTCTATCGCCGGCCCAGCCGCGCTCGGGCGTCCGCGATGCGGCGACGCGTCTTCGGATCGCGCGCGACCTTCTGGGCCTTCTCCATCAGTCGCTTGCCCTGCGGGCTGCGGGCGAATTGGCCGACCCGATCGAATAGTCCTGGCATCTCCGTTCCTAACGATCCGGGTACGGGTCGGCGGCGCTGTCGCCTCCCGAGACCGTCTCCCATTGCGCGTTGCCCCAGCTGGGGCAGGGGGGCAGATGGTCGGTCGAGTCCACCTCCAGCTCGTTACCGCACCGCGTGCAGCGGGACGTGCCCGCCGACGCGTCGCTCCCTGCCGGTACCGGCTCAGCCATGCTGACTCCTTCACCCGCCTTCGAGGTCAACTGCTGTCTCCTGTCAGGACGTCGCGCGCCTTGCCGAGGGGACCCGTGTCCTGGTCTGGAAGCCGATCGGTCGCGTCGGCGACGTCGTGAGCCAACTGCGAGACGAGGGTCTCGATCGTGGCCAATCTGCCGTTGAACTCGACCATCGCCTCCTCGATGCGCGCGACGCGCGCGTCTTGACTCTGGCCCGTAACGACCAGCTGCCGAAGGTCCTGCCTCGCCTCCCCGAGGGCGTCGCCGATCCCGCCCAACCGTTGTGGTAGATCGGCCAGAAGGGCGAGTGCGTCGCGGACCATCGGGGACCACCGCCGAGTCCGGCTCAGCGGGAGGTGCTCGCCGTGTCGGTTTGGGACGGGGACCTCGCAGCGCCGGTCTCCCCTGAGGCGCTCCGTTCCGCGTCTCCGTCGCTTGGCTTAGGCCCGGAGTCACTCGAGAGGACCGCTCGAATTTTGGCGCGTCCGCCCTCGCTCATGACCACGGCCGCGCCGCCGCCGGCGAGCGCGACCAGGACGAGCTTCCGGCCGCGGCGCCTTGGCTCGGGGCGCTTGCGCTGTAGGGCGAGGGCGGCTCTCCTTATCGACGTGGCGGACTCGCGCAGGTGTCCGTAGAGCTTCTTGTCCTCGGCGGCTTTGCCACGCTGGCGCGACGCCCGCTCGTATGCCTGTCTAAGGCCCGCGACCGCGTTGCGCAACTGCGCCTGCACGTAGTCGTCGTCCGCCACGCGCCGCGCGTAGGTAATCGCTGACTCCCGTTTCTTGCTCTTAGCCATTAGGACTCCTAGCTAGCCGTCTCGCTCATATGAGGGCCGCACGCGAAGATCGCCCTGTCACCGCTCTCTGCAGCTCTGCCCTCGACATGCGTCACCGTCCCGGGACGTTGAGTCGTTTGCGATCTCGTACAGCTCGTCCCGTGAGGCCGCCGAGATTTCCGCCGCGGAGAGCTGCCTGTGCGGGACGCCGCCGGGCAGCCGCAAGCCACCCGTTGGCGGCAAAGATGCCGCCTAGCAGACCGAACGCGATGAGGGGAATCTGCTTCGCGTCCACGGTGCCGCGGCTAGCGGTTCTTCATCTTGCGCGTATCGCGGGGTTCGAGGAAGGGCTCTCGCTCCGCCGGGTGCCCCGCCTCGATCTGGCGGCCGCGCTCGAGCTCGGCGTTGAACTCCGCCCCGAGCAGGATCGCGATGTTTGAGATCCACAGCCAAATGAGGAACACGATCACCCCGCCGAGCGCCCCGTAGGTCTTGTTGTAGGCGCCGAAGTTCGCGACATAGAACGCGAATCCCGCCGACGCCACGATCCAGAGCAGGACGCCGACTACGCTGCCCGGGCTGATCCAGCGGAACTTGGGGTGCTTGACGTTCGGCGCCGCCCAATAGAGGAGCGCGAACATCGTGATCACGGCGAGCAGGATCACCGGCCACTTCGCGATGTTCCAGGCCGTGACGGCCGTGGAGCCCACTCCGAGCACGTTGCCGACCTCCTTGGCGAGCCCGCCCGTGAGGGTGACGCCAATCGCGACGGCGGCCAGCATCACAAGGAGCACCAGGGTCGTCACCACGCGGGTGGGCAGCGACTTCCAGATCGGGCGGCCCTCCTCGACGTCGTAGATCGCGTTCGACGCGCGCATGAATGCGGCCACGTAGCCGGAGGCCGACCAGAGCGCGCCTCCCAGGCCGACGAAAAACAGGATGCCCGCCGCTCCCTGGCTCTTCTGGAGGTTCTGGATGGCGCTCGTGAATATGTCCTTCGCCGGGCCGGGCGCGACCTTGCCGAGATTGTCGATCAGCGGCTGCGTGGCGGACTGGCCCACCAGGCCGAGGATCGAGACAACCGCCAGGAGCGCCGGGAAGATCGCCAGGATGCCGTAGTAGGTGAGGGCGGCCGCCCAGTCAGTGAGGTTGTCCTCCTTGAACTCGCGGACGGTCCGCTTCAGCGTGGCGAACCAGCCCTTTGCCGGAAGATCGGTCGGCGTCTCGGGGGCTCGCCCATCACCCTCCCGGCGATCTGCCCGCTCTCGCTCTCTCGTGTCCCGCGCCACAGCCTGCCTCCTAGTCGCCCGGCCAGACGCCGGTTAGCTTCTCGAAACCCTGTGCGCCGCCGCGGTCGACGGCGGCCTTGACGAGGCCGAACACCGCGCCCTGGGCCGCGGCGGCCGGGAGGATCTCCTTCCAGCCGTACTCGCTTTCCTTCGCCTTGGGGGCCTCCTCCTCGCCGGCCACGCGCTTCCAGATCTGCTTGAAGATGGTCCCCGCCAGGATCCCCCCGAGCACGCTGAACAGGATGCCGAGCGGCTTGTAGAGGAGCTTCACGGCTACTTCCTCCGGATCAGCCGCAGGAGGATCAGCCCGGCGAGTAGCCCCGCAACGGCCGCGCCAATCGGGACCGGCCGCTGCTTGGCCTGCTCGGCCGCCTCGCCGACCTTCGCCTTCACCTGCTCCTGGGCGCCGCGCAGCTGCTCCTTGCGCTCCTCGACCTCCTGCTGGACCTGCGCCTTGCGCTCCTCGATCTGCTCCTGGACCTGCGTCTTCACGTCGGCCTTCTGAGCGAGCGCCTCGACGGTCTCGCCGAGCTCCTCGCGATCCTCCTGGATCTCCTCGCGGAGCTGCTGCGGATCGCTCGGAGGCTTGTCGCCGATACCGGTCTCGTCCTTGACCGCCTGGGCGGCCTCGTCGCCCGCCTGTTGAGCGGCCTTCTCCTGCTCCTTCGCTGCCTTGTCTCTCGGCGTCATCTGCGACCCGCCCTCTCCTTGACGGCGTCGACGTCCGCCTGAACGCTCTCGATCGCCGCCTCAGGCGCCGGCGGCGTCGCCTGCTGGACCTGCTGCTTGCCTGTCAGCGCGAGCACGCCCGCGACTGCGAAGAAGACGACCGCCACGATCAGGGCCGCCAGCCAGGGCGTCACCGCGGTGGCGAGCGCGAGGATCGCCGCAGCAATCAGAGCACCGACTCCATACAGCGCGACCAGCCCGCTGCCGCCGAACATGCCGGCACCTATGCCGGCGCGCTTGCCCTTCTCTTGAAGCTCGAGCTGGGCAAGCCGGATCTCCTTGCGAACGAGGCTCGCCGTCTGACTCGAGAGCCGTTGCACGAGCTCGTTCAGCGACTGCTCGGTCGCCTCTTGCCTGGCCACGCTTTCCTCCTCTGGGTGCATTTGGCTGCTATTACCGGTGTCCCGCTTCCTGAACCCGGTTCTGAGAAAAAGTTGGCCGGTTGCAACCAGAGTTGCGTAACTGCGACGGGGTCGTCGTAAAGCTGCGTTTGAAGGCCTTCGTGAACTGGCTTGGCTGGCGGTAGCCGACGCGCCGCGCGACTTCCTTGACCGGCATGTCCGTGGACGCGACGAGCTCGGCCGCCCGCTTCATGCGCACCTCGTTGACGTAGGAGCGGAAGCCCGTGCCGCCGACTTCCGCGAACGCCCGGCGAAGCTGGCGGGGGGAGCTCGCCACTTGCCGCGCGACCTCGGCGGCCGTGAGAGGCCGCGTGAACTCGGCGTGGACGATCGCGGCGGCGTCCCGAAACACCGCTTCCAGGAGCCCGGCCGTGGAGGGACGACGATTCGGCACGCCGCCATTCTGACCTGTGACCGGCCGCAAATGGTGATCTCACGACTTAAATGACACATCCGGCTGGACGTATATCGGCGTCTGTCCCAGTAAGGTGCCGGATGATGGAGGAGCAGCAGCCAGCTGGGGGCCGGCGGCGTCGCTCGGATGCCAGGCGGAACCGGGCCGCGATCCTTGCGGCCGCTGCCGCCGAGCGGGCTCGAGGGGTGGATCTGAACATGCAGCAGCTCGCAGCGGCAGCAGGCGTGAGCCGCTCGACGCTGCATCGACACTTCCCCACGCGTTCGGCGCTCGAGCGCGCGCTGCGCCAGGAGGCGCTCGCCCAGGCCGGGCGGATGGTGGAGGCCGCCGCCTCCGAGGAGGGGCCCCCGCTCGGCGTGCTCAGACGGCTCGTGATCGCCCTCGCGGAGCTGGCCGGGCGGAGCCGCTTGGAGCTGCTGGAGGCGCTGCCGCTGGGCCCGGACGGCGAGGAGCCTCGCGCCGCGATGCTGCCGCTGCTCGATCGGCTCAGACGGGCTGCCGAGCTTGGTCCGAGCCCCTCCTCCGACCTGCTGCTGGAGGCGGCTGACGACCTCCTCCACGCTTGCCTGCGACTCGGGTCGAGCCGGCCCCACGAGTCCCAGCTCGCCGCCGAGGGCCTTTTCCGCTCGCTCGCGGAGCCGCTCGACCAGGGTCTCGTGGTGCTGGACCCGCGGAGCTCGTTGATCTGCCTCAACCCTCGGGCCGCCCGCTTCCTCTATCCGCTGGGACGTCCGCAGCTCGGAAGCGGCCCGATGGAGCCGCGAGCCGAGCTGCTCTACGCGGACGGCTCCCCGTGCCCCCACCCGGAGTACCCGCTGAGCGTCGCGGCGCGAACCAAGCAGCCAGGGCGCGCCGTGATCGGGCACCGTCACCCCAATGGGCAAGTCGCCTGGGTCGACGTGGAGGCGCAGGTGCTGAGGTCGCCTGGTCGAGGCGCGGTCTATGCGGTCATAGGGGTGCTTTGGGACGTCACCGCACAGCGGGACTGGGAGCTCCAAAGGCTTCGGCCGCCGGGCCAGCTCGCCGGCGTTCAGGTTGTTCCCCTCGATATCGCGCGGGTCCTCGACGAGGTTCCCCCGCACCTATTCCCGGAGCAGCTCGTCGCCGAGGGGAGGCGAATCGGCGGCGGCCCGGTGGCCCTATACGTGCTCGACATCGACGGCTCGCACCTGCTGCGACTGGCGGGACCGGAGGAGTTCCCCGAGCGTCTCGACGCTCCCCTCGCGCTGGGCCCGGAGCTCGCCGAGGACGGCCTCCCGGCGCTGAGGGCGCGCCTCGAGCGGGAGCTGCCGGGGATCTCGATGGCCCCGATGTGGCTCCGCGGCCGCGCGATCGGACTCCTGCTCGCTCTGGGCGCGTCCGAGGATGCGCTCATAGGGTTCGCCCGTCACGGAGCGGCCGCGATGGAGCTCGCCGGCGGCTACACCGACATCTTCGACGCGGCGCGGCGCCGGAAGGAGACGCACGCCGCCGCCGAGCTGCAGCAGAGCCTGCTGCCGCCGCGGATCGCGCGCATGGGTGGCGGCGAGATCGCCGGCAGCGTCCTGCCGAGCTACGAGGTCGGCGGCGACTGGTTCGACTATGTCGAGAACCGCGACGGCGCCTGGATCTCGATCGCGGATGCGGTTGGCAAGGGTGCGACAGCCGGAGCTCTGGGCGGAATCGCGCTCGCCGCCCTGCGCGCGGCGCGTCGAAGCGACCAGAGCCTCGAGGCCACGGCGCAGGCGATGCACGAGGTCGTCTACGACGTGGCTAGGCCCGAGTTCTTCGTCACCGCGATCGTCGCCCGCTGGCACGCCGTGTACTCCAGCGTCAGCTGGATCGACTGCGGACATCCGCCTCCACTCGTGCTCCGCCCGAACAATACGATCGAGCAGCTGTCGACGGAACCGGGTCTTCCCCTCGGAATCTTCGAGCGGGAGCGCAGGTTCGTTCGCCGTCAGCGACGGCTCGAGCAGGGCGAGCGCCTGATCCTGCACTCGGACGGGATCACCGCCCGGCGGACCCGAGACGGTCTGTTCGGCCTCGATGGGATAGAACGCGCCGTTCGCAGGGCCGCGGGCGGGTCGGCGAGCGCGATGGCCAGGGCGATCCAGGAAGCCGTGCTCGAGGCATCGGAGGACCCTCTCCAGGACGACGCGGTCGTGGTTGTGCTCGCGCCCGGGGTCACGGATCGGACTGGCCCCGCGTAACCCGCACGTCCACACCCTCACCCTCGGGCTTGGGCAGTCTCGGGAGCTCAGGACCCATGCCGGCTTGCTCCGGTAGGGCCATTCTCCGCCTTCCGCGAGCAGCGCGATCCCGAGCGGCGAAACGAAGCTGCGTCAGCTAGACTTAGACTTACTTCTTGTAAGTCACTCACAGGAGATAGGCCATGGAAAGCCTACTGCTCGTTCCGGTTGACGACTCGGTCGTCTTCCCGCATATGACCGTCACCCTCGCTGTCGACGTCGGCGAGGAGAGCCGGGTGGTGCTCGTGCCGCGGGCGGATGACGCCTTCGCGACCGTCGGCACGGTTGCCGAGGTCGTGGACCGGGTGCGGCTGCCGGGCGGGGCGCGGGCGACCGCGCTCGCCGGTCTCCACCGGGTCACGATCGGCGCCGCTCACACGGACTCGACGGGCGACCTGCGGGTAGAGGTCAGCCCCCATCCCGACGACGAGCCGGTCGATGGCCGGACGCGCGAGCTCGAGCGCGAGTACCGGGCGGTGGTCGAAGAGATCCTGGACCTCCGGGGGGACGACGGCCGCGTCGGGGCGTTCGTGCGCTCGATCAGCGAGCCCGGCGTCCTGGCCGACACCTCTGGCTTCTCCCCCGACCTCTCCTACGAGCAGAA
>DATFQM010000095.1:0-13477 GCA_035264265.1 Thermoleophilaceae bacterium | reverse complement strand
GAGTCCGCCCCCGAGCTCGAGCGCGAGGTACGAGCCGCAACCGGCGTCGATCGGTTCCGGGCGCCAGCCGCAGAGCCGCGCGTAGAACCCGCATGCCCGTGGCAGATCGCCCGTGTGAAGCTCCAGGTGGACGACGGGATTAGGGGAGGCCGAGGTCATGCCCTGTCCTCTTGGACCCGCGCGGACCCCGGAACTAATCGCGCCCGGCCGATCAATCGGGCCTGCATGATCGGTCTAACCTGCAAGGAATGCCTAGCCCCACGACAAGCGCCACGGCGCAGGAGCGAGAGCTGCTCGAGGCGGCCTGCGGCGGCGACGAGCAGGCGTTCCGCCGCCTTCTGGAGCCCTACCAGAAGGAGCTGCAAGCGCACTGTTACCGGATGCTCGGCTCGGTCCACGATGCCGAGGACGCCCTCCAGGACGCTTCGCTGCGCGCCTGGCGCGGTCTTCCGAAGTTCGAGGGGCGAAGCTCGCTCCGTTCATGGCTATACAGGATCGCTACCAACGCGTGTCTGACCGCGATCGAGCGGCGGCCCAAGCGGGTGCTTCCGATCGACTACGGTCCGGCCACAGACCCGCACGACGGGCTCGGACTGCCGCCCGTCGAGTCGGTATGGGTGGAGCCTTACCCGGACGAGAGCCTTGGCTTCGAGGACGGCTTTGCCGCGCCGGAGGCTCGCTATGAGGTGCGCGAGAGCGTAGAGCTGGCGTTCGTAGCGGCGCTGCAGCATCTCCCCGCCAACCAGCGCGCGGCCCTGATCCTCCGCGAGGTGCTCGGGTTCTCGGCCCAGGAGGCTGCCGAGTCGCTCGAGACGAGCGTCGCGGCGCTGAACAGCGCCCTGCAGCGCGCCCGCAAGACGGTCGAGGAGCGCCTTCCCGAGCAAAGCCAGCAAGCAACCCTGCGCGCGCTCGGTGACGAGCGCCTCCGCGAGGTCGTCGAGGGCTACATGGATGCGATGCAGAGGGGGGACGTCGACGCCGTCGTCGGCATGCTCGCCGAGGACGCCGCGTGGTCGATGCCCCCGCTCGCGGCTTGGTTCAGCGGTCGCGAGGCGCTCACCGGATTCCTGATCCGGGGGCCGCTCTCGGGCGACTGGCGCTGGCGCCACCTCCCCGCCCGGGCGAGCGGCCAGGCGGCCGTGGGCAGCTACTGCTGGTATGAGGAGGACCAGCTCTACCGTCCGTTTGCGCTCGACGTTCTGACGGTTGACCGGGGCGGGCGGATCACGGAAGTGACCTCCTTCATCACGCGGTCAACGCTGAGTCGCGATCGCCATTTCTACGAGCGGTGGCCAGAGCAGCCCATGGATTCGTCTAACGTCCTCGCCGCCTTCGAGAGCTCCGGTCTGCCCGCTCGGCTGGACTAAGAGGGGCGGTCCGGGCGATGACTTTCCGGCCGCGGGCCGGTCTACACCGCATACGCCCCTACGAGAGGAGCTACCGATGCTCGCCAACAGCAAGGCATATAGCGGCTTCGCGGTGGACGACGTGCAGAAGGCTCGGGAGTTCTACGGCGAGACCCTTGGCCTGAGCACATCGATCGTGTCCGAGGAGCACGGCCTGATTTCGCTGCACCTGGCCGGTCACAGAGACACGTTGGTCTACCAGAAGCCGGACCACACACCGGCGACGTACACGATCCTGAACTTCCCCGTCGACGACATCGACGAGGCCGTGGACGAGCTCGCGGCCCGTGGCGTGCGCTTCGAGAGGTACGACGGCTTCGAGCAGGACGAGAAGGGAATCTCCCGCCAGGGCCCGTACATCGCCTGGTTCAAGGACCCGGCCGGCAACGTGCTGTCTGTGCTCCAGGAGGCGTGACCTCGGCCCTGAGGCAGCCTGGGCCGGTCATATCAGTGCCCGCTCTGTCGGGCCGCCCGCTCCTGTCAGCGGCGGGAGACCGCGGCGACTCAGGTCGGTTGCTCCTCCTCGGGGGACGACGACGGCTGGGGTGTCGGATAACGGCCGGCCGCTCCCTCCGCGAAGTCGCCGAGGCGCCGGACGAAGTCGCGCAGCTCGCTGATATGCCGGGCGCGGTCCTCGAGGATTGCGCGGGCGTCGGCCTCTAGCTCGCTGACGCGCGTCTCGGCAGCCTCGCGAATGTCGCGCGCCTCGCGCTGCGCGGCCTCGCGGACCTCGCGTGCCTCCCGTGCGGCCGCCTCCCGGACCTCCCGGGCCTCATGGGCCGCGTCGCCGCGCAGCTCGCGGGCCTCCTGCTCGGATGCATCGTGCAGCTGCTGAGCCTCCTGCTCGGCGCGCTGGATACGGTCGTCGGCCTGGGAGCGGGAGCGGCGGGTGATCTCGTCTGCTGTCTCGTGGGCACGCTCGAGGAGACCTTTCGTCTCCTCTGTGACCTGCTCGAGCGCGTGCCGGATCGCGGATTCCGGAGCGGCGGTGATTTGGAGCTCGGCGATCACCTGGTTGACGCGGTTTACGTAGCGGTCGACGGCGTCGCGGTCGTAGCCACGCATTGCCACCGGGAAGCGCACGTCCCGCAGCTCGGCGATCTCCCCGTCGGGAACGCGGCTGCGAGTAGGGCCGCGAGCCGGCGTTGCTCCTGTTGATTCTTCTGCCTCGATGCGCGCACGCTACCGCAGCGTGGCGCGGAATCAGGGGTGGCTGGAAGTGCCGATGCCGTTCCTCGTCTCGCATGACCCTGATGGCCGGATGACGACGACGCGTGCCGAGGCGGTGGAGGGCGGCGGGTGGAGTGACTCAGTGCGCCCGCACTTGGACGGTCTGGGTCATCGTGAGCGGGTGGAGTGCAGAAGATCCGGTAGGTGCCCGGTCTCGTGAAACGCTGCGCCCAGCTCCGCCGCCTGACGAGCATCGGTGAGCCGAAGCCGCCTCCCTCGGGCCGTTCGCGAGCGTCGCGTTGTGCTTGCGTTTGCGCGGGTCGCGATCGGTCCAGCGCACGCGGTTTCCTATGAGCCCAAAATCCAGGACTGTGCCGGGGCTCGAGGCGCCTTACCCCCCGCTCGAGCGTTCGCCGCCGGGGTCGAGGGGCCCGTGCTGGGGATCGGACTGGGCGTCCTCGCGGGGCGGGTAAACAAACTCCCAGCGCCGGACCGGCCCGTCGGCGCCGAGCTCGTGGAGGGCTACGACGACAACGCGCTGATCGGGGATCCGGGCGTGTTCACCGTGATCGGGGGTCTCGGCTGGGTCGTCGCGGATTGCCGCGGCGATCGCCCTCCGGCGCATCGGAGCCCCGAAATCGGAGGCCATTCTCCTCGGCCTGTCAGCGACGGTCGCCGCCCACCCGCCGCGTACCGGGCCACTGGGTCTCGCCTTCTTCATCACTACTGTCGTCATCCTCGTCAGCGCTCAGGCCGTGCCCCGTCCCGCAGCCTCGCCGCCCCGCCAAGCGGCCCCGGTCCACGAACTGTCAGGGTCTCTCCGTGCCCACCCGAACGCGGACGCGCACTCCGCCCGTCGGGGCAGCGGCGGCGGGTGTCTCGCTGTGAGCTAGCCCCGGGCACGCTCGAGGCCGGCCCCCGTGTTGAGATTGGCGGAACGCTCGCGCGGGCACCTCGTATCGGCAATGCAGCGCATCCTGTGCAGAGCGGGGCTCCTCCTGACAGCCGCGTTCGCGGCGCTGTCCATGCCCGCCAGCGCCCAGGCGGCCCGCGCCCCCGTCTCCTCCCACGCCATGCTCTACACCTGCTGCACGCCGCTCGCGATGAAGGACCGGATCTTCGCCGAATCCGCGGCGCTGGGAGCGCGCTACGTCCGGGTGGACATCGAGCTGAGCGCAATCTTCAGCCGCCCCGGCGCCCCGGCCGACTGGCGCCAGCTCGACCGGGTCATCGAGCTCTCGCGCCATTATCGACTGCCTGTGCTCGGGATCATGCTAGGCGTCCCCACCTGGTTGTCGGGCTGCCCCGAGCGCCCGCGCGACGCGCCGCTCTGCGCTCCGCGCGACATGCGGGTGTACGGCCAACTTGCCGGCGCTGTGGCGGCGCACGCGCGGGGGGCGATCCGGCACTGGGAGATTGGCAACGAGCCCGATCAGTCCTGGGCCTTCAAGAGCGGCCCCGAGTCGTACGCCCGCATGCTGAGTAGCGCCCACGATGCCATCAAGCGCATAGCTCCCCAGGCCCAGGTGGTCATGGGCGGTGTCGGGTCACCGCGAACCGCCGGCTGGGCGGGACGGGTGTTCCGCACGCTGGGGGCCGACGCGGCCCGCAAGTTCGACATAGCCAGCGTCCACGTTCGCGGGCCGCTCCGCACTCTCCCGTTCCGCCTCGGTCGCTGGCGTCGAGTCCTCGCCGCGTACGGCTTCCACGGCCCGACCTGGGTGACGGAGCACGGCTACCCCTCCGAGAGCGGTCATCAGGACGATCGCAGCTTCCGAGGCGGGCCAGCCGCGCAGGCGGCATTTCTGCGGCGCTCGATCCTGCTACTCGCCAGTGCCGGCGCGGCGGAGGTCTTCGTGACCCTTCGCGACAACCTCGGCGGGCGCTGGGCCTCGGAAGGTCTGGTCCACATTGGTGGGCCGCCCACCTTCCCGGTCCGCCGCAAGCCCGCCTTCGAGACGGTCCGGCAGCTCAGCGCCGCGCGCCGTCAGCCGGCTGAGCGCTTCATCACGGTCGGATCAGTGATCACAGAAACCGCCATCGAGAGCAAGGAGCTCGCTGCTCCGGGCCCCGCGTGGTGATGTCTATCCGGACAGCTTTTCGCGGTCGGCATCCGGGCGCTTTGGTCTAGACCACGCCGGCGCCGAGTGACACTGCGTCGTATACGACGCGTCGTATACGACACGCTACCATGAGAGGTATGTCTGGCGCGGCGTGCACACGCTCTCCTCGGTGCTCCTGACGGTCTGCTGGGGCGCCGTCGCGGTGGCTTGGATCGCCGGCGCGCTCTATAACGCGGGTCGCGGACCACGCGTACGCCAACGCTCCCGCGACTATTCCTGGCTTGTAGCCGTCGCTGCTGTCTGGCTGATCCACGGTGACCCGGCCGGGATCGACTGGCGGTCGTTGACCGTGTCATCGCCCTGGACAAGGGCGTCCGGCGCTGCGCTGCTGCTGTCGGCGACGGCATTCACGCTGTGGGCACGCATGGCGCTGGGCACGATGTGGTCCTCGTCTGTCGTGGCGAAGGCCGGGCACGCGCTGCGCACCGACGGGCCCTACGCCGTTACCCGACACCCGATCTACACCGGTCTCGTGGGCATGCTGCTCGGCACGGCGCTGATCAGTGACGTAGGACGCTGGGCGGCCGTGTTCGCGCTGGGCGTGATCTTCCTCGCATGGAAGGCCCGGGCGGAGGAGCGACTGCTCAGCGGCGTCTTTCCGGAATACGAGCGCTACCGCCGTCGGGTCCCGGCACTGATCCCCATGCCACGGTGGTTCGGCCGGCCGCTGCACCGATGAGCACACGCGTTACCACCAGGCGCAAGACGGGCCCGACCGCCAACGCCGCTCAGAGCGACGCGGAGCGCGTCGCGGAGCAGCTCGACGCCATCGGTCACCTGCGGGAGGAGTCGACCCGTGCGCTCGCACAGGACCTGCCCGAGGCGCTCACACCACCTCAGGTTCGGGCCATGGAAGTGCTGGTCGACAGCACACGGAAGAACCCCGCCGCCGGAGAGCTGTCGCTGTCCGAGCTCAGCACGCGGCTCGGGCTCGCCCATAGCACCGTCTCGGGGATCGTCGACCGACTCGAACGCCGTGGCCTCATACGCCGCACCACGCGCCCAGACGACCGCCGCTATGTCCGTATCGAGATCACCTTCCCCGTCCGCGAGTGGCTTCGGCACGAGCTCCCAGCTCTACGAGTTCGGCCACTGGCCTCCGCCCTCAGCGGGGCCAGCGAGAAGGAACGCGCGGCCCTCACCCGCAGCCTCGCGCTGCTGCAAGGGCTGCTAGAGGCGCAGACCAGCGCCCGTCAGCCCGGGAGCTCCGCCAGCCGCCGCTCGAGGAACCGCCGCTCGACGTCCGAGTGGACGAGCTCCAGCGCGCGGTCGTAGGCCGCGCGAGCGTCGTCGACGCGATCGAGCCGGCGCAGCAGCTCGGCGCGCGTGGCGTGCAGATAGTGGTAGCGGTCGAGCTCGAGGCGCTCCACCAGCGCGAGAGCGGCCTCGACCTCGCCCGCCTCGGCGATGGCGGCGGCTTGGTTCAGCTCCACGACCGGCGAGCCGGTAAGGCGGGCGAGCTCGCCGTACAGGGCGGCGATCTGCGGCCAGTCCTGAGGCTCCTCCGAGTGCAGGACCGCGAGCGCCGCCTGCACCACGTAGGGACCGCGGCCCCCGAGCGCCAGCGCGCGATCGAGCCTGACCCGCCCCTCCTCGATCTGGTCGAAGTCCCAGAGCGATCGATCCTGATCGCGGAGGAGGACCACCGCGCCCTCGGCGAACCGCGCCTCATGCCGGGAGTCGTTCACCAGCATGAGCGCCAGCAGCCCGTGCACCTCGGGCTCGTCCGGCATCACTTCGGCCAGCGCGCGGCCGAGCCGGATCGCCTCCGCAGCGAGGTCGCCGCGGCCGCCGTAGCCCTCGTTGAAGATCAGGTAGACGACCGCGAGCACCGCGACCAGCCGGTCGGGGAGAAGATGGGCCGGCGGCACGCGAAACGGGATTCCGGCGGCCCTGATCTTGTGTTTCGCGCGGACGAGGCGCTTGGCCATGGTCGGCTCGGGGACGAGAAAGGCGCGCGCGATCTCCTCCGTGCTCAACCCGCCGAGCGTTCGTAGCGTCAGCGCGACCTGGGCATCGAGCGCGAGTGCCGGATGGCAGCAGGTGAAGACGAGCTCGAGTCGCTCGTCCTGGATCGTCGTGTCGTCCACCTCGTCCTCAATCGCTTCGGGCACCTCGAGCAGACGGGTCTTCGCGGCGAGGGTGCGATCGCGGCGGATGCGGTCGATCGTGCGGTTGCGCGCGGTCGTGACAAGCCAGGCGCGCGGATTGGAGGGCGCCCCCTCGTGGGGCCAGCGCTCGGCCGCGACCGCGAACGCCTCCTGAGCGGCCTCCTCGGCGAGGTTGAAGTCGCCGAGGAAACCGATCAGGTTGGCGAGGACGCGTCCCCACTCGTCGCGGAAGACCTGGTCGAGGATCGCTACCACTCCGCGATCGGGCGCACCTCCACAGCGCCGCCCATGCGGGCCGCCGGAATGCGGGCGGCGAGCTCGATCGCGGCGTCGATGTCGTCGGCCTCGAACACGAGGTATCCGCCGAGTGCCTCCTTGACGGCTACGAACGGCCCATCGGTGGTGAGTGTCTTGCCGTCCTCCACGCGGACGGTCGTGGCCGTCTGGGGATCCTCCAGCTGGAGGCCGGGGCTTACTCCGGGGGTCTCGCTGACCGCCTTGTAGTCGCTGTAGACCGCCTTCTGCTCGTCCTCCGACAGGCGGCCCCACGCCCCCGGGTCGCGTGGCGTCGGGGTGTCGCCCTGATGAATCAGCAGCATGTACTTCACGCTTCCTCCTTTTTGGGGCTTGGTCGCCTCTAAGACGAACGGCGGACGAGGAAATGGACAACCTCGTGCGGAATGCTCCCCGGCGTTTCGCACTTCATCGCTCGGCGCCGCCCCAAGGTGAGCGAAGACAGATCATGCGGCCGGATCTGGAACGACGAGCTCTCGGACCGCTTGCTGACGCCCTCCATTCACCACCGAAGGTAACGACAGCGAGCGGCGGATCAGGCCTCGCTGCGGATCCCGATAGCCCCTGCTTGGATGCGCGCGCCTCGCTCCAGGGTGAGAGGGATGGGGACTAGCTCCTCACACTCGGCCACGAGCTTGCGGAGCTCGTCCTCCGGCGCCTCGCCGGCGAGGTCGACTGAATAAGTGATCCGTGTGGAGGTCGAGGGCTCACCGCCGAAGTCGCCTTCCGCCGAGATCTGCAGGTCGGTCACGGCAATCCCGCGGGATCGCGCCTCCCGAAGGATGGCGTTGAAGAGACAGCCCGCCACGGATAGGTGCAGCAAGTGGCCGCCGGACAGAGCCTCGGCATGGACCTCCGCGCGGTCGGCAAGGTGATGCTTGAGCACCAGCTTGGCCGGGTCAACGCCAGCGGAGGAGGAATCGCCAAGGCGGATCCGCACGTCGTAACTCGCCACGGCGGCTAACGATGACAGCCCTCCCCGACCTGCACGTACAGCTTCACATGCGGTGGATTCCGATGGGCAGGAAGCCGACTCGGCGATGGATCTCGATGCTCTCGTCGCCGGCGTCGTGCCGGAGTGCCGAAGTTGCTCGAGTCGAGCCACCCGGAGCTGATCGCCTATCTGTGGAAGCATCCCGAGGCGGGCGGGCTCGGAGGGTAGCCCCACACGTGAAGGCCTCGCTCGCGCCCGCGGCGCACGGCGGCAACCGCACCACGCGCCCGCCGTGGTGGCGGTTCCCGCGCGTGGGATCGGCCATCTCATCCACCGTCGAGCGGCGGACTCGCGAGCACCACCGAGGTCTCGATCTGGCGGTCAGGAACGGTCCAGTAGCTCTTGAGTAGCGCGGCCGTTCGCTCGGGTGAGACCAGCTCGAAGCCGTGACGCCGATAGAAGCGAATCGCCCAGTCGGCAGCCGCCCACGTACCGACGAGCACGCGCCGCGTGGTTGACCTCGCGAGATGCTCGAGCAGCGCGCCGCCGACGCCTTGCCGCTGGCTGCCCGGTGAAACATAGGCGTGTCGGATGAGATCCACGTCGCGCACCCGCTGAACGCCCATGACGCCGACCAGCGCGCCGTGGGCCTCGTAGCCCCAGAACACGACGCCGGCGGCGATTTCGCAGTCGAGCTCATGCAAGGGCATGTATGGCTCGTGCCAGCGATCGGCTGGGATCACGCCGCGATACGCCTGGGCGGCACGGTTGACGATCGCGAGGATCGCCGCACGCTCGTCATTCCGGCAAGGGCGGATGCGGTTCTCCGAGCTGAGCAGGCCCGTCATCCGACGAGCACCTCGCCGCCGCGATGCGGGGTGACGACGAGCGCGCTGCGCCGCGCGCGCTCGGGTTCGGGGCGGACCGGCCGGAGCGTCAGGTCCGCCGCGGCGCGTAGCGCCTCCCGCATCTCCATCTCGGCGAAGGGCGCTCCGGCGCAGCGACGCACGCCTCCGCCGAAGGGGATCCACGACATGGGGTTCGGCGGCGGGCCCCCGAGCCAGCGCTCGGGCCGGAACTCGCCGGCTTGGGGCCAGAGGTCCTCCCGGCGCATGGCGAGCCACAGGCAAGCGGCGACGTGGACGCCGGGAGGCAGCATTCGCCCGGCGATCCGCACCGGCTCGAGCAGCCGGCGCGGGGCGATGGTCAGGGCGGGGCGTACACGCAGGACCTCCTTGACAACCGCGTCGAGGTAGGCGGGGTCGCCCTGTGCCATGCGCGCGTGGACGGCGGGGTGGCGCGCAAGCCGCTCAAAGGCCCACGCCATCGAGGCCGCCGAGGTGTCGTGGCCGGCCACGAGCAGTGCGACGAGCTGGTCGCGCAGGTGTTGGTCGGTTGGCGGATTGCCGTCCTCGTCGCGCTGCTCGAGCAGCAGTGCGAGCATCGAGTCGCCGCCCGGGTCGGCCCGGCGGCGGGCCACGACGTCGAGCAACAGGGCGTCGAAGCGCTCGACCGCTATCCGAAAGCGACCCCATGGGCTGCGGGGCCCGAGGTCACGCTGCACAAGCGCCATGGCGAGCATTCGCGGCATCGAGCGGACGGTGTCGAGCGCGCCATGGACGGCATCGCGAAGGGGCGCGGCCTCCTGCTCGCCGCGGGCACCGAAGACGACGCGCAGGATGGTCTCGAGCGTCAGGTGCTTCATCCGCTCGAGCGCGACGACGCGGCCGCTCCACGTGCTCAGCTCCCGCCGCACAAGCTCCGCGACCGTCGGGCCGAACGCGCGCATGCGCTCCCCGTGGAACGGCGCCTGGATGAGCTGCCGCTCCCGCATATGCTCCTCCCCGTCGAGCACGAGAATCGAGTGCGGTCCGGCGAATGGACGCAGGAATTCCCAGCTCTGCCCGGCGGGCGCGATCGCGGGGTCGAGGCGGAAGACTTCCCGGACCGCATCAGGGTGCGAGAACAGCACCATCGGCTCGTCGGTCCAGTAGGTGCGGATGGTGGCCGGGTCGCCGAAGCGGCCATGCACGCGCTGCAGGAAGGCCGCGGGTCGCATCGTCCACGCGACGGTCTGCCAGGCTGCGGGGGCGCGCGGCCCGGGAGGCAGATCCATGGTCCCGAGCCTACGCCCCAAGACCGTGCGGCGGACGCGGACGCTCGGATGGCTACGGGCCCGCACCACGGGTAGGTCGCCTCACTAGCCGTCGGAGGGCGGCGCCTGCACGTGGCCAGCCCGCGGCTCGGAGCGGAGCGGCGCGGGCGCGACGCGGCCGGAGTGTGCGAGCGATCGTGCGCTGGGCTGGCGGCCCCCCATGGGATCCCGCCTCGTGGGAGATCTATCTCGGGCCGCTACGCCAGCGGGCGCGCGCCCACGCCACGCCGCGCCTCTACGGCGTCTTCGTGACGCGCGAGTTCCCGCGAGTTCTGCTGGCGGGCGATACAAGCGCGAGCACCTGACCGTTCCGACCCTGTTGCTCCATGGCACGGCGGACCGCGTCGTCCGGCCGGACTTTCTGCGCGGCCATGAGCGCTTTGTCGACGACGTCACCTTCGAGAAGCTCGAAGGGGTAAGCCACCTTCATTTTCGACGCCGACCCCGAACGCGTGGCGCGGAGCACGATCGCGTTCCTCCAGCGCGAGGGGTAACAGCAGCCGGCCACAGCTAAGCTCACCGCGCCCGCCGCCGCGAGAGACAGCGGTCAGGGCGCGTTGGAAGCAATCTCCGGCGTATTCGCTCTCGGCGCGGTGCGCGCCCGGGACGAGGCGTCGTCAAATTCAAGAGATCGCCCGGCAGCGTCTTTCAGGCATCGCCCGGCAGCGTCTTTCAGGCATCGCGCGCCAGCACCGCGATCAGCACACGCTGCACGATCTGCGGCGGCGAAAGAAAAACGGTCTCGTCGCGGTACCGCCTCAGGAACCCCGCGGCCCAGCGGGCTCCCCTCAGACCGCGAGGGAGTCCACGGGACGTGAAAAGTCCCTCCCGCGCGGCCGCGGCGCTTTCCTCCAGGAAGACCTGTAGCCGGAGTGGAGGAGTGACGACGGCCTGAAGACGAGCCTCGCGATCGCTCACGCTCCAGAGGCCGTGCGCCACCCCGGCCGCGACCACCAGCTCGCCGTCCTCCGGCCTGATCACCCGCTTCAGCTCGCCGAACTGGAATCGGGCCTCGCCCTCGAGCACTGACCAGCGCTCCTCCTGACGAGGATGGAAGTGGGGAAGCAGAGCCCCGCCCGGCTCGAGCCAGGTGTAGACGATAAGGCTCTCGCCTCGCGGCTCGAACCGGTAACGGGTGCGACTGACGGGGTCCCGAATCTGTTCGGTCATCGAGCCTGCCTAGCGTCCCTCGACGAGGCCGATGACGTGGCCCTCGGGATCGCTGAACTGTCCGAGCGTCAGGTCGATGCCCGGAACCTGATCGGGTCCGAAGATGGGAGTGCCACCGAGCTCTTCCGCCTTCGCCAGCGCCGCCCCCACGTCCGGGACCTGGACGTAGAAGGTGACGTGACCGTCGTAGCCCTCGGGGCCGTTGCCGACCCCGCCGCCGATCCCCACGCCGTCGGCGGTGGTGTTGCCCTCCCGCTGAACCGTCCCGTAGGCCATCGGGTTGCTCGCGTCGATTTCCCAGCCGAAGAGCTGGGAGTAGTAGCTCTGCAGTTTCTCCCCGTCCTTACCTATTACTTCGAAATGGACGACTGGCTGTCCCATCTCGTCTCCTCTCCCTTGTCGCGGCCCGTGATTCGCTGCTCAATGATTGGGCTGGTGCACCCGAGTGCACGCCCGGCAGTCTCGATGGCGAGCGGCGGTCGGCCAATGTGGCTTGCCGCCCAGTCGGAGTACGGCTAGCCCCACTGTCAGGGGTTGTTCGGAGAGCAACACTCCGAGGCGATGGGCCCACGGTCCCGCCCGCCGAATCAATGACGAACAACCAGCGCTCTCAGGCACAGCTCGAACTGCTCCTCGCCGAGCAGGCGGCGCTGCGTCGCGTCGCAACGCTGGTGGCCGGCGACCCCGACCCGGGAAGGTTGTTCGAGGGCGTCTGCGAAGAGGTCGGCTCCGTCCTGGGCGTCGAGAGCGCCAACATACTCCGCTTCGAGAACGACAGCACCCAGACGATCGTGGGTGCCTGGGCGGCCAGCGGCGCGCCCTGGTTCCCCGCGGGCGAGAGGGCCCCGCTCGACGGGGATACGGTGGCGGCCAAGCTGAGCCGCAGCGGTAGACCACAGCGGGTGGACGACTACGCGGGCCTCCGCGGCGAGCTCGCGAAGAGGGTGCGCGCCGTGGGCATCAGGTCCGCGGTCGGCGCACCGGTTAAGGTCGCCGGCAGGACCTGGGGCGGCATCGTGGCGTCGAGCGGCCGCTCTCACGCCTTCGCCGAAGGGACTGAGGACCGGCTCGCCGACTTCGCCGAGCTGGTCACGGCGGCGCTCGCCAACGTGGACGCGCGCGAGCAGCTTGCCGCCTCGCGTGCTCGAATTGTCGAGGCCGGCTATGAGGAGCGCCGCCGGCTCGGCCGCGATCTGCACGACGGCGCCCAACAAGAGCTTGTCGGCGCGGTGATGAGCCTGAAGCTCGCGCAGCGGAGATGGGCGCAGGCCCCGGACGAGGCGCTAGAGCTCGTGGGTGAGGCGCTCGAGCAGATGGAGTCGGGGATTCGGGACCTCCGCGAGCTCGCCGCCGGCATCCACCCGAGCGTCCTCACTGACCGGGGGCTGGCCGTCGCGCTGGAGGGGCTCGCCAACCGCTCGCCGATACCGGTGGAGATGGGGCATGTGCCCCTACAGCGGCTGCCAGCTCCGGTCGAGACGTCGGCGTACTTCGTGGTGGCCGAGGCGCTCACGAACGCCGCCAAGCACGCACGCTGCAGCCACGTACACGTGAGCGTGGGAGTCGAGCACGGCGCCACGACCGTCGAGGTTCGCGACGACGGTGTCGGCGGCGCAGACGCCTCCGCCGGCTCCGGCCTGCGCGGGTTGGCCGATCGCGTCAACGCGCTGGGTGGCAGGCTTGAGATCGAGAGCCCGGTGGGTGAGGGCACCACGATCAGGGCGCGAATCACGTCCGGCGCAGCGGAGACTCGCGAGACGGTGGGCTGACCGCCGTTAAGGCCACTGCCGCCCGTGGGTTGCGGCCCTGTGGGTCCCGCAACTCCCCGTCCCAGACGGGTAGGCCCTCGATCTCTACCTTGGTCGTTCGCCGGCGTCCGGAGCCCGGGCGCTGACTATCCAGGTCGACATCTGTCCGCGCACTCCGTCGGGGCGTTCGAATGGGGCCAGGGCGCCGCGCACGGCCTCGACCAGCTTGGGCCGGATTCGCTCCGCGTGCTCGCCTGCCAGGCGGATGATCTCGGCCCCCGGGCCGAGCGCCATCGTGTAGTCGATTGCCTCTTGGAGGTCCCGGCCGATCAGCATCTGCGTGTCGCAGCGGGCAAGCAGAATGTC
>DATFQM010000094.1:0-9727 GCA_035264265.1 Thermoleophilaceae bacterium | reverse complement strand
TCACGCCCCTGTTCCGTGCGGATCGGGATGTTCTGGAGGTTGGGGTTCGTGCTGGACAGCCGCCCAGTGGTGGTGGCGGTCTGGTTGAAGGTCGTGTGCAGGCGCCCCTCGTCTGAGAGCAGGTCCGGGAACGCGTCCAGGTAGGTGGACTTGAGCTTCGAGAGCTCCCGCCACTGCTCGATCCTGGGCACGATCTCGTGCTCGTCGCGGATCGCCTGGAGCACGCGGGCGTCGGTCGAGAAGCCCGTCTTCCCCCGTCGCTTCTTCGACAGCCCCAGCTTGTCGAACAGGACCGCCGAGAGCTGCTGGGGCGACCCGATCGTGAATTCTTCCTCCGCGAACTCCCAGATCTCCCGCTCCAGCTGCGCTACCTGCTCACCAATGCGCTCGCCGATGGTTCGCACCTGGCCTATGTCGAGCTTCACCCCCGCGCGCTCCATCTCCACGAGTACGTCGACGAGCGGCAGCTCGACCTCGTGGAACAGTCGCGTCAGGCCGTCCTCCTCGAGACGCGCACGCTGGCTCTCAGCGAGCGCGCGGGTAATCACGGCCCGCTCGGCGACGCCGTCGGGTCGAGGGGTGGCCTCGCCGGGCTCAGCAGGTAGACCTCGGACCTTGGCGCCGAGACCCTCCCGGTCGCAGAGCTCACCGAGCGGATAGGCGCGCCCCGCCGGGTCGATCAGGTACGCCGCGACCATCGTGTCGTGCTGGAGCGGCGGCGACTCGAACGAGCCGTCCATGGTCGCTATCGACTTCCAGTCGTGCGCGACGAGCGGGCGATTGCCGCGGGCCAGCGCCAGGGCGGCCGCGGTCTCCGCCTCCCCCACGAGCACCTCCTCGCCGCCGGGATAGGCGGCAACCCGCAGCGGACCGGTGGGGAGGGCGACGTCCAGCGCCTCCTGGCCCTCCTGCTCGCCCGCCGGCCGGGGGCGCTCGGCCGCGATCGCGACGAGGTCCCCTTGCAGCGCTCCGAGCTCGGCGACCGGCACCTCCCTCGCCGTGACGGCGATCTCTTCCGACGGCCGCTCGCGGGGAGCGGCGTCCTCGCCCTCGCCGAGCGCCTCCTCGAGCCGGCGCAGGGGCTCCCGCAGCTCGAACTCCCGGAAGAACTCGCGCAGCCGGGAGCGATCCGGCTCCTGCGCCACCACCTGGTCGAGCTGGATGTCGAGCTCCAGATCTCGGATCGCGGTCGCAAGCTCCTTCGAGACCCGGGCATCCTCGGCATGCTCGGTCAGGTTCTGCTTGCGCTTGGCGCCGGACACGTTCACCACGTTCGAGAGCACGGCCTCGAGGTCGCCGAACTGGTTCAGCAGCTGGGAGGCCGTCTTCTCGCCGATGCCGGGAACGCCTGGGATGTTGTCCGAGGTGTCGCCCTTCAATCCGACGAAGTCGGGGATCAGCTCCGGCGGGATGCCGTAGCGATCCACGACCGCCTGCCGGTCGTAGACCTTGGTCTCGGTGATGCCGCGGCTCGTGGCCATGACGCGAACGCCCCCGTCGATGAGCTGGAACAGGTCGCGGTCCCCTGTCACGACCATCACCTCGATGCCCTCGGCTCTGGCCCGCTCGGCGATCGTGGCGATCACGTCGTCCGCCTCGTAGCCCTCGACGCGGAGATTCTGGTAGCCGAAGGCGTCGACGAGCGGCCGCATGTGGGGCCACTGCTCGGAGAGGAGGTCGGGACGCTCCTTCCGCTGCGCCTTGTACTCGTCGTAGACATCCTCGCGGCCCGACATCCCCGCGTCCCAGACCACCAGCGTCGGCTTGACGCCGTAGTCGGTAACGATCTTCACCAGCATCGACGCGAAGCCGAAGACCGCATTGGTCGGCTGGCCCTTCGAGGTCGAGATCGTCTCGGGAAGGGCGAAGAAGGCGCGGTAGACCAGGCTGTTCCCGTCGATCAGGAACAGCTCACGGGGAGAATCGGCGGCCACGCAATGATCGTAGCCGCGGGCCGGGCCGCACTATGGTTCCCTCGATGGCCACGCCAAGCGCCCAGTTCTCGCTGACCCTGCGGGTGGAGCTGCCCCACAGGGGCGGGACGCTGGGCAAGGTCACCGCCGCGATCAACCGCGCCGGCGGGGCGATTGTCGCCGTGGACGCGGTCGAGGCCAGCGGGGACACCACGCTGCGCGAGATCACGGTCGAGTGCACGAGCGCCGAGCACCGCGGCCAGGTGATCTCCACCGTCCAGGCCGTGCGCGGCGCCACCGTCGTGGAGATCACCGACCGCACCTTCGAGGTGCACCGGCGCGGAAAGATCCACACCGGCCTCAATCTCCCGCTGAAGAGCCGGGGCGACCTCTCAATGGCGTACACCCCCGGGGTGGCGCGCGTCTGCCAGTCGATCGCGGCCAACCGCCAGAAGGCCTTCAAGTACACGATCAAGGCGAACACGGTCGCCGTGGTCTCGGACGGCACGGCCGTGCTGGGCCTCGGCGACATCGGCCCAGAGGCGGCCATGCCCGTGATGGAGGGCAAGGCGATGCTGTTCAAGGAGTTCGCCGACGTGGACGCCTTCCCGGTCTGCCTCGACACGAAGGATCCCGACGAGATCGTGGAGACCGTCAAGCGGATCGCTCCGACCTTCGGCGGCATCAACCTGGAGGACATCTCCTCCCCCCGCTGCTTCGCGATCGAGCAGCAGCTCGTGGACGACCTCGACATCCCTGTTTTCCACGACGACCAGCACGGGACGGCGATCGTCACGCTCGCCGCGCTGATCAACGCCTGCCGGCTCACGGGCCGCAGGCTCGAGGACCTGTCGGTGTGCATGGTGGGCGCCGGCGCCGCCGGCGTGGCCGTCGCCAAGATCCTGCTCGGCTCCGGGGTCTCGGCGATCGTCGCCTGCGACCGCTACGGGACCATCCACGCCGACCGGGAGGACTACGAGGCGGGCTCGATGAACGCGCCCAAGGTCTGGCTGGCGGAGAACACCAACGCGCAGCAGCGAGCGGGCTCGATCGTCGACGTGCTCGAGGGCGCCGACCTCTTCATCGGCCTCTCCGGGCCGGGAATCATCCAGGCGCGCGACCTCGAGCGGATGAACCCCGACCCCTTCGTATTCGCCATGGCCAACCCCAACCCGGAGGTGAAGCCGGAGGAGGCGGCCCCGTACGTCGGGGTGATGGCCACGGGCCGCTCCGACTACCCGAACCAGATCAACAACGTGCTCGCCTTCCCGGGCGTCTTCCGGGGAGCGCTCGACGTGCGCGCTCCCAAGATCACCGAGGAGATGAAGCTGGCGGCCGCGCAGGGCATCGCGGCGGTGGTCGGCGAAGACGAGCTGGACGAGGACTACATCATCCCGAGCGTCTTCAACCGCGACGTGAGCCAGGCGGTGGCCCGCGCCGTGGCGGAAGAGGCCAAGCGCAGCGGCGCCTCGCGGGCGACCAGGCCGCCGGTCGCGGCCGCGACAGCGCGCTCGTGAAGGTCACGGTCACCGGCGCCACCGGGACCATCGGGCGCGCGCTGGTCCGCGAGCTCCGGGATCGCGGCGATCGGGTGGCGGTGCTCTCGCGGGACCCGGAGCGGGCGCGTCAGGCGTTGGGCGGTGACGTGGAGGCCTTCGCCTGGCCCTCCCTGGGGAGCGACCCGCCCCCGGCCGAGTCGCTTCGCGGCAGCGGCGGCGTGGTCCACCTGGCGGGGGAACAGCTGGCGCAGCGCTGGAGCGACGCGGCCAAGCGCGAGATCCGGGACTCTCGGGTGCTGGGCACCCGAAACCTGGTCGCCGGGCTCGCGGCGCTCCAGGAGAACGAGCGTCCCGGGACGCTCGTCTCGCAGAGCGCGGTGGGTTTCTACGGGGCCCACGGCGATAAACGGCTCGACGAGTCGTCGCCGGCGGGCGACGACTTCCTCGCCCGTGTGGTGGCCGCTTGGGAGGCCGAGGCGCGCGCGGCGGAGGAGCTCGGTGTCCGCGTCGTGACGCCGCGGACCGGGGTCGTGCTGGCCAAGGAGGGCGGGGCGCTCGAGAAGATGCTCCCGCCCTTCAGGCTGGGCGTGGGAGGTCCGGTGGCGGGCGGGCGGCAGTACGTCCCCTGGGTGCACCTGGACGACGTGGTCGGAGCGATGCTCTTCTGCCTCGATACGGACGGGGCCAGCGGACCGGTCAACGTCACCGCGCCCGAGCCGGTCACCAACAAGGAGCTGTCGAAGGCGCTGGGCCGAGTGCTGCACCGACCCGCGGTTGCGCCGGTCCCGGCGCTGGCGCTGAACCTCCTCTACGGCGAGATGGCGATGGTCGTGACCACCGGCGTCCGCGCGGGCCCGAGGCGGCTTCGCGAGTTCGGGTACGAGTTCAGACAGCCCGACCTCGAGGCCGCCCTGCGCGAGGCCGTCGGCTAGCGGTGCCGCTCAGCGCGCAGCTCCGCCACGGTCTTCCCACCTCTGCCGATCGGCCCCTGGAGCTTCCAGCGGGAATCTGGCTTCGCCGGCCAGACGAGCCAGATCAGCACGGCCAGAATGCTCAGGAGCAACCCGCTCGCCAGGCCGGCCCGCTCGCCGTATCCCTTGCGGTTCGATAGGTACGAGGCCACGATCGCCGACAGGAGCCAGGCGTAGAGGAGGTACAGCGCCTTGACTCCAATGATCGCGATGACCGTGGTCATGCCCCTAAGTATGCCTCCTGCACCCGGGGGTCCTCCCGCAGCTTGCCGGACTCGTCCGCCAGCGCGACCGCCCCGGTCTCGAGCACGTATCCCCGGCTCGAGACCTCCAACGCGTAGTTGGCATTCTGCTCGACCAGGAGAATGGTGGTCCCCTGCTGGTTGATCTCGGCGATCGTCTCGTAGATCCGCTCGACCAGAATCGGCGCGAGACCCATGGAGGGCTCGTCGAGCAGCAGGAGCTTGGGATCAGCCATGATCGCCCTACCGATCGCGAGCATCTGCTGCTCGCCCCCCGAGAGCGTTCCGGCCTTCTGCTTCTCACGCTCCTGCAGGCGCGGGAACAGGTCGTAGACCCGCCCGAAGTCGGACGCCACGCCCTCGTCGTGGCGGAGGAAGGCACCAAGATCGAGGTTCTCCCGAACAGTCATGCGGGGAAAGATCTTCCGGCCCTCGGGCGCCTGCGAGATGCCGAGCCGGACGATGTCCTGCGGGGGGGTCTCGCCGATCTCGTTGCCGTCGAAGCGGATCGAGCCCTCCCGCGGCGGCTTCAGCCCCGAGATCGAACGGAGGGTGGTGGACTTCCCCGCCCCGTTCGAGCCGATCAGCGTCACGATCTCGCCGTCTTCGACCTCGAGCGACACGCCCTTCAACGCCTCGATGTTCCCGTAGAAGGTGTGTATGCCCTCGACGTCGAGTAGTGCCATCCTCAATCCTGCTTCCCCAGGTACGCCTCGACCACCCGCGGCTCCTTGCGAACGTCCTCCGGCGGGCCCTCGGCGATCTTCTCGCCGTGGTCTAGCACGGTGATCCGCTCGGACACCCCCATGACGACCCTCATGTCGTGCTCGATCAGCAGGATCGTGATGCCCCGCTCGTCGCGGAGCTGCTCCATGAAAGCGGTGAGCCGCGCGGACTCCTGCGGGTTCATTCCCGCCGTGGGCTCGTCGAGCAGCAGCAACGTGGGATCGGAGGCGAGCGCCCGGGCGATCTCCACCCGGCGCTGATCGCCGTAGGAGAGGTTCGCGGCCATCTCCTCTAAGGCAGGCTCGCTGAGGCCCGCGTAGGCGAGCGTCTCGCGGGCTCGCTCCCGCACCTCGCGCTCCTCCCGGCGTACCCGGGGCGTGCGCAGGATCGAGCCGAAGATCGTCGCCTTCATTCGGGAGTGCTGGCCCACGAGGACGTTCTCGATCGCGCTCATCGTCTCGAACAGGCGGATGTTCTGGAAGGTGCGCGCTACGCCGAGCGAGGTGATGATGTCGGGCCGCCTCCCCGTTATGTCCTTGCCGTCGAAGACCACCTGCCCGCGGGTCGGCTTGTAGAGCCCGGTGAGCATGTTGAAGAAGGTCGTCTTGCCGGCGCCGTTGGGCCCGATTATCGAGACGATCGACCGCGGCGGGATCGAGAACGTGACGTCGTCGACGGCGACGAGGCCGCCGAACGCCTTGGAGACGCCGGCGGCGCGCAGGATCGCGCCGTCGGCGCCCGTGCGGTCGCCGCTGTCGCTCATGCCCGTGCCTCGTAGAGGTCCTCTTCGCCCGCGCCGACGCCCTCCGCGAGCTCGAGCCTCCTCCTGCGCTCGGGAAGGAGCCCCGCGGGACGGAGCACCATCATGATCACGAGCAGGAAGCCGAAGATCCCGAAGCTGAGCTCCGTCAGGTCGAAGTCGAGCCCCACCTTCGCCGGCCAGGTGTTGAAGACGTCGGGTATCAGCCGGTTGTTGATGAACGACAGCGCGATGGCCCCCACGACCACGCCCCAGATGCTCCCGAGGCCGCCGAGGATGATCATGGCAAGGATGAAGATCGAGAAGGAGAACTCGAATTGGTCGGCGTTAACCGTGTTGAGGTAGGAGCCGAGGAAGGCGCCCGACATGCCCCCGAACGCGGCGCCGGTGGCGTAGGCGAGCAACTTCGTCCGGACCAGCGGGACGCCCATGCTGGCGGCGGCGACCTCGTCCTCGCGCACCGCGATCCAAGCTCGCCCGAGCCGCGAGTCGCGCAGCCGGAAGTTGACGAACAAAGTGAGCAGCGCCAGCCCCAGCGCCGTCCAGTACCAGGGCCTCAGGTTGAGAGAGGTGAACTGATCGACGAAGGGCAGATCGATCTTGTCGACCGGCGTGATCCCCTGCCGACCTCTCGTAAGGGGATAGTCCTGCGCCAGCTTGATCTCGTCCCCGTTGATGGCGACGCGCCCGACGATCTCGCCGAAGGCCAGTGTCACGATCGCGATGTAGTCGCCTCGCAGCCGCAAGGTGGGGAGGCCGATCAGAGCGCCGGCGACAGCCGTGAGGACCACCGCCGCGACCAGCACGAGTAGGAAATTCATGTGGATGCCGGGAAGCTCCGCCGCTGGCCCGGTTACGAAGAGGTGAATGCCCGCACCGCCGTTTGCGTCCGCATAGAAGGCGGAGGCAAACCAGCCGGTCGTGAAGGCCCCGATGGCGAAGAACGCCACGTACCCGAGGTCGAGCAGCCCCGCGAAGCCTACGACGATGTTGAGGCCGAGCGCCATCACCACGTATGCAAGGGCGGTCGTGGAGTCATCGATGAACCCGCTGCCGCTCGGGTAGAAGAACGGCAGCACGATCGCCCCGAAGATCACGAGCCCCGTGAACGCGCGGCTCGCCTGCCGAGACCGGGCGAGTCCAGCGAGCGTCTCCCGGCGGTCGCGGAGGGGGTCGATCGCGCTCATCCGGCCTCCCGGGTCTCCTCGCCGAGCAGCCCCTGCGGCCTGAAGACCATTATCAACACCAGGTAGCCGAAAACGATCGCCGGCGTCCACTCGGCGCCGATGCGGTTGTCCGAGATTTGCTGGATACAGCCGATGATCAGGCCTCCGAGAACGGCGCCCCGGAGGTTGCCGATCCCTCCCATGACGGCCGCGGTGAACGCGATCAGCCCGGCTTGGAAGCCCTGGAAGAACCAGATCGTCGTCTGGTACAGGGCATAGATCAGGCCAGCCGCGCCGGCCAGCAGCCCGCCCAGGAGGAAGGTGAGCGAGATCGTCGTGTCGACGTTGATGCCCATCAACCGGGCTGCCTCGGGGTCCTGGGCCGTGGCACGCATGGCCTTGCCGATGCGGCTCGTCGCCACGAAGCCGGTGAGCAGGAGGACCAGCGGGGCCGTGACTGCCAGCGCCAGCGCGTCGCCCTGCGAGATGGAGACTCCCCCCAGGTTCACGAGCTCCTTCTGACTTTCGATCAGGTCGGGAACGCCCCTCTGCGAGCCGCCCAACCAGAGGAGACCGACGTTCTGAAGGATGAACGAGAACCCGACCGCGGTGATGAGCGGAGCCAGCTTGGGCGCGTTACGCAGGGGTCTGTAGGCGACACGCTCGATCATCACGTTGAGCGAGGCGCAAGCGAGCATGGCCACGAGGAGCGTGACCGCCAGGCCGCCCAGCAGCCCCACGGTCCCCGTGGCGGTCGAGAGCCCGATCGTTCCGTAGAAGCCGAAGGCGACGAACGACCCGATCATGAAGACGTCGCCGTGGGCGAAGTTGATCAGCTCGATGATCCCGTAGACGAGCGTGTAGCCGAGCGCCACGAGCGCCCAGATCGCCCCGTTCGAGAGGCCGTCCATGAGATTGTTTCCGAGGCGGGACAGGTCGCCGTCCTGCTGGAGGTCCTGAATCCCGTACACGACGGGCAGCACCAGCAGGACGACGATGAGCCCGTACTGCCCCAGGAAGCCGCGCACTGCGTCCAGCGAGGCGGCGCGGACGGCCCTAGCGCGTACGGAACCGGCTTCCAACTCGACCGGAGTTAACCAGAGAGGAGGGGCGGGCCCTTCGGCCCGCCCCCTTTGTTCGTCTTGCCGACGCCGTCTACTTCTCGGCCTCGACGGTGCGCTGGAACGCCAGCTTCCCGCCTGCGATCTTGTAGACGCCGTAGTCGGTGAGCGTGGTGTCGCCGTTGTTGTCGATGCTGTACTTGCCGAGGACGCTGTCGGGCCTGTTCGTCGCGAAGATCTGCTTCAGCACCTCGTCGCGATCGTTGCCCTTGTCGCCGGCGCGCTTGATGGCGTCGAGGATCACGCTCATCGTCTCGTATCCGAAGATGGCGTACGGGTCCGGGTCGGACACTCCGTATGTCTTCTGGTAGAGGTCGAAGAACCGTCGAGCGGGGATGTGCCGCTTCTCGTACTCCTCCTTCGACAGGGTCGCGACGGTGATCGTCGTGCGCTTCGCGACGTCGGCCGGAATGCCGCCCTCCTTCGGGTTGAAGAAGGTGCCTTCCGCCACGCCGTCCGGACCGTACAGCGTCGCATCGGTGGCCGCCGCAACGTCCTTGTAGAGCTGCACAGCGTTGTTCTGGGTGATGCCGCCGAAGAAGAAGCAGTCCGCCCCGGAATCCTTGATCTTGGATGCCAGCGAGCGGTAGTTGGGCGCCTTGGGGTCTATCCCCTCGTTGGCGACCACCTTGATGCCCTGCGTCTTCGCGGAGTTCTCGGTGTTGTTCGCGACCCCGAGGCCGTACACCTCCTTGTCGTTCAGGATGTAGAGCTGCTTGCAGCCGTCGTCCTTCATCACCACCGCGAGCGCGGCGCCCTGGATCGTGTCCCTCGGCGGGGTGCGGGCGTACGTGCGCTTGCCCGTCGGGTAGTACTTGCCCGGCTCACCCTTGTCGGCGCCCGGCTCCTTCACGGTCAGGCCGACGGCGGTGTTCGCCGGGCTGACCTGCGGGATCCCCGCCTCGTTGAGGATGGGGATCGAGATCGCGCTCGCCCCCGAGTTGAACTCCCCCATGTAGGCGATCGTCTTGTCGTCCTGCGCGGCCTTGCGCGCATTCGCCGAGGTCGCGCCCGGGTCCCACTTGCCGGCCTGGGCCGTGGCGTCGTCCAGCGGCTTGTAGGCGATCGTGAACTTGCCGACCTTGTTGTTCCGCTGCTTCAGGGCGATCTTCGCGCCATTGATCACCGCCAGGTTCTGCGGACGGGCCGAGCCCTGCAGCGGCAGGCTCGAATAGATCGTCAGGTTTTCTCCCGAAACCTCGCCTCCGCCTCCGCCGTTGTCGTCGCCACCGC
This sequence comes from Thermoleophilaceae bacterium, assembly GCA_035264265.1. Classification (GTDB taxonomy): domain Bacteria; phylum Actinomycetota; class Thermoleophilia; order Solirubrobacterales; family Thermoleophilaceae; genus DASXBA01. The sequence goes on along the minus strand of DATFQM010000094.1, from coordinate 96 downwards.
AGGCTGTCACGCCCAAGGCGAGGACGCCGAAGAGGCAGCCGAGTACTGCCAACCAACGCACTCGCAAGATGTCCCTCCTAAAAGATGTCTCCAACC
>DATFQM010000093.1:0-17609 GCA_035264265.1 Thermoleophilaceae bacterium | reverse complement strand
CCCGCGACCGGCTGGCCGCCGCTGACCACGAACGAGACTGCGTTGTCGCGGTGGTCGATGAGGCTCCGCTCCTCGTCGAGGTGGCGCACCTCGGGGGAGACGAAGTAGTTCCCGGTCGCCAGCACGCAGTCGAAGCTCACCTCGATGGTCACGCGCTCGCCCCCTGCGAACCTGCCACTGCGCGGCTGATTTCGGCCGGAGTTGACGCCGAGCACCACGCGCTGTGAGTCGTCCGTCACGCTGAAGCCGAACAGCGGGTTCTCAACGGCCGCACGAAAGTGGACCTGCGAGCACAGGCGGCAAGGCTGGCCGTGCGCCACGGAGTCGACCCGCTTGCCGTCTAGGTCCTCGATCCACGCGTCCGTGATGGCGGCGGAGCCGTCGCCGGCGCCGGGGCCGACCGCGGCGATCGGCCGGCCGTAGATCGCGCGGTTCACCTCGTCGTAGCGGCGGGCCACCATGTGCGGGTCGCCGATCGCGGCCACCCGCCCGTCATCGAGGAGAAGGGCCCGGTGGCAGTAGCGCTGCACCGCATTCATGTCGTGGGTCACGAGCAGGATCGTGCGTCCCTCCTCCCGCGCCCGCACGAGCGCGTCGTGGCACTTCCGCTGGAAGGCGGCGTCCCCGACGGCCAGCACCTCGTCGATCAGCAGCACGTCCGCGTCCACGTGCACCATGACCGCAAACGCGAGCCGCACCTGCATGCCGGATGAGTAGTTCTTCAGCTTCAGGTCGACGAAGCGCTCGAGCTCCGCGAACTCGATGATCGCGTCGTAGCGCTCGCGCGCCTCGGCCGGGCTGAGGCCGAGCATGATTGCGTTGATCATCACGTTGTCGCGCGCGGTCAGGTCGGGGTTGAAGCCCACCCCGAGCTCGATGAACGGCGCCATCCGGCCGCGCAGCCAGATCTCGCCACCATCCGCGCGGTAGATGCCGGCGAGGCACTTCATCAGCGTGGTCTTGCCGCTGCCGTTGCGGCCGACGATCCCGAAGAACTCGCCGCCGCGGATCTGTACGCAGACGTGCTCGAGCGCACGGAGCTCCTCGAACGTCCGCTTCCGAAACGGATGCAGCGCCCGCTCCTTGAGCGTGTGCACTTGCTCGTGCGGCAGCCGGAACGTCTTGGAGACGTCGTGCACCGCCACGGCCACCTCGCTCGGCGGGCCGTCGGCTCCCAAACGAGCGGTTTGCAGGAGGCTGTCGGCCCGCAACGGAGAAGCGGACGGCTCGCGCGTCATCTGGGCAAGAGCGTACTCATCAGTACGCTGACGGCAGTCCGATGCAGGAGTCAGCGCAGCTCGCCGTCGGCGTCAACCTGGCCGGCTATCTGGACTCCGTGCTGGGAGTGGGGGAGGCCGGCCGTCAGGTCGGCCGCGCCCTCGAGTCCGCCGGGGTGCCGGTAACACGCTTCACGCTGATCGCGCGCGGCTCTCCGCGGCTCGGGGGCGAGGCTTCCCGCGGGCGGGGTGACTCGCTTCCCCGCCAACACGGGCGATCGCGGGATCGGCCGCCCTTCCCCGTCAACCTCGTCTGCGTCAACCCGGACGGGCTCGAGGGAGCGCACAGCGAGCTCGGCCCCGAGTTCTTCGCGGGTCGCTACACGGTGGGGCTCTGGTGGTGGGAGGTAGAGGCCTTCCCGCAGCGGTTCATGCGCGCCTTCGACCTGGTGGACGAGGTGTGGGTGGGGTCCCACCACGTCGCGGACGCCCTCTCGGCGGTCGCACCGGTACCGGTCGTGAGGATGCCTGTGCCGCTGGCTCCGGAGCCGGCTACCGCCGCGAGCCGGGCCGAGCTCGGCCTGCCTGAAGGCTTTCTGTTCCTGTTCGCGTTCGACTATGGCGGGGTCTTCGAGCGCAAGAACCCGCTCGGGGTGGTGGAGGCCTTCGAGCGGGCGTTCCCGGCCGGCAGCGGCGCCGGGCTGGTGATCAAGTGCGTAGGGGCGGGGCGGCATCCGGGGGAACATCGCCGGCTGCTGGACGCCGCGGCGGGTCGGCCGGACGTAGTTGTGCTCGACCAGACGCTCTCCGCCCCGGAGATGGCGGCGCTGATGCAGGCGGCGGACTGCTACGTCTCGCTGCACCGCTCCGAGGGCTTCGGCCTGCCGATCGCCGAGGCGCTGCTCCGCGGCAAGCCGGTGATCGCCACGGCCTACGGCGGCCCGCGCGACTATCTCTCCCAGGCCAACTCCTTCCCGGTGGACTTCTCGCTCGTCTCGATCGGCGAGGGCAACTATCCCTACCCTGCCCACGGCCGGTGGGCGGACCCGGACCTGGAGCAAGCCGCTGCCCTCATGCGACGCGTGCGCGAGGACCCCGACGAGGCTGCCCGCCGGGCTGTCCGGGGGAGGCAGGACCTGCTGGCGGCACACGCCCCGGACGCCGCCGGCCGGACGATGGCCAGGAGGCTGGCGACGGTGGCCCGGCTGCCGTCGGCCGCCGACGGCGAGCCTTCCGGGCTGGACACCCACGAGCTGCTCCGGCGCATCTGGGGCCAGCCCCCGGAGCCGGCGCCTGAGTCACGGGGTCTGCGCCTGCGGCGTCCCCTCCGCCGCGCCATGCTCAGGCTGATCCGCCCCCAGGCCGTGCACCAGCGGCTCGTGGACGAGGAGGTGGCGCGGCTGCTCGCGACTCTCGATGAGCGCCTCCAGGGACTTGCGGCAAGCCAGGCCACGCTGAGCGCGGAGCTGGCGGAGCTCCGCCGGCGGCTCGAGGACCGGCGGTGAGCAACGGCATCGGGGTGAACGTCGCGGGCTTCCTCCGCGGCGCGCTGGGGCTCGGCGAGGCGGCGCGACTGTACGTGGCGGCGCTGCAGCACGCCGGCGTGCCTGTGCGCACCACCACGGTGGACGTCCCGCTGCCCGATGCCCAGGGGGCCAGCCCGAAGCGGGCCGAGTTCAGCGCGCCATCGATCGACGGCGACCAGCCCTTCAACCTGATCTGCGTCAACGCACCCGAGCTGCCGCGCTTCTATGAGGACGTCGGGCCGTCGTTCTTCGCGGGCAAGCGCTCGATCGGGGTCTTCGCCTGGGAGGTCGACCGCGTGCCTTCGGGGTGGTCCTGGGCCTTCGACGTGGTCGACGAGATCTGGACCTACTCGAGCTATGTGGCGGACATCCTCCGCCGCGCAGGCCCCCCGGTGCCGGTGGCGCGGGTCCCGCTGCCCGTCAAGGATCCCTCTCCCGCCGGCCCGCCGCCGGACCTCGGTCTGCCCGACCGCTTCACGTTCCTCTTCCTGTTCGACTTCTACAGCACCCTCCAGCGCAAGAACCCGCTGGGGCTGATCGAGGCATTCAAGCGGGCGTTCCGGCCTCGGGAGGGGCCCCAGCTGCTCGTCAAGAGCTTCAACGGCGACTACAAGCCGGCCCGGCTCGCGCTCGTCGAGGGGGCTGCCGCCGAGCACCCCGACGTGCACGTCGTGGACCGTTACCTCTCGACCGAGGATCGCGATGGGTTGGTGGCCGGCTGCGACTGCTACGTGTCGCTCCACCGCGCCGAGGGCTTCGGGCTCACCCTGGCCGAGGCTCTGGTGCGCGGCAAGCCGGTGATCGCCACGGGGTTCAGCGGCAACACCGACTTCATGACCGAGGAGAACTCCTTCCTCGTCGACTACACGCTGGCCCGCGTCGGCAAGGACGGCGAGAACTACCCACCGGACGGGCACTGGGCCGACCCCGACCTCGACCACGCTGCGGAGCTCATGCGGCGGGTGTTCGACGACCGGGACGCCGCCGGCGCCAGGGCGCGGGCCGGCCGACCGGCGCTGCTCGAGCGCATGTCGCTCGAGCGGGTCGGCGGTATAGCACGGTCACGGCTCGAGCGGCTTGCCGCGCAGGGCCCGGTCGCGGGGCGGACCCCGCCCCCGCCGCCACCGGCTCAGGCCTGGGACCCGATTCAGCGCGCCCAATGGAAGCTCGAGTTCGATCCGCTGCGCGATGCACGCGAGCAAGGCGGCCCCAAGAGCGCCGCCAAGGCCGCGCTGCTCCAGGCGATGCGACCCTACACCTACCACCAGGACGAACTCAACGAGGCCCTGGTCGAGGGGCTGCGCTACGTGTCGGAGCGGCTGCAGCGGTTCGAGCGCGAGGGCGGCCTGGATGCAGATGGTTGGGCGCGGCTGAGACAGCTGATCGAGGCGGCCCGCACCAGGCCGGCCCCCGAGCATCCGCTGATCAGCCGACGCGACCAGTACGACGAGCCGGTCCTGGCGTTCGACGCCGAGGCGGAGGCCAGGCCAGGGGAGGGATACGCCGGGTTCGAGGACGTCTTCCGCGGCACCGAGGAGCTCGTGCGAGAGCGCCAACGCGGCTACGTGGAGCTGTTCGAGGGCGCCGATTGGGTCCTGGACCTGGGTTGCGGGCGCGGCGAGTTCCTCGATCTCCTGCGGGAGGCCGGCATTCGCGGCGTTGGGGTGGACAGCGACGAGGGCATGGTCAGGCGGAGTCGCGAGAAGGGCCACGAGGTGGTGCACGGGGAGGCCCTCGACTACCTCCACCGACAGGACGACGGCAGCGTTCCCGGTCTGTTCGCCGCGCAGCTCGTCGAGCACCTGTCGCCCGAGGCGCTATTCGAGCTGCTCCGCCTCGGGGTGTCGAAGCTCCGCCCCGGCGCCCCCGCCGTCCTCGAGACCGTGAACCCTCACCTGCCCTCCGCGCTAAAGGCCTTCTGGGTCGACCCGACCCACCACCACCCGCTGTTCCCCGAGGTGCTGCTCGCCCTGTCCCGCTTCGCCGGCTTCGGCGCCGGGCGGGTGGTCTTCCCGGACGCCGGCGGCACGTTCGTGACCGACCTGTTCAGCTCGCCGGACTACGCGGTGGTCCTACGCGCCCGGGGAAAGTGATGTCGGCGGAGATCCTGCGGCTTCGGAGACCGTGTCGGGTAGGTCGCGCCCCCTCTCGCTTCTCCGTGGGCGAAATGCAGCTGGGTAGGGAGCGGACCCCGAATCTCACCGGCACCCTCGCCCGCCGGTCGGGCTTGGTCAGCCGCTCGGCCGCAACGATGCCACCTAGCCGGGCTGTGGGCCCGGCTAAGTAGCACGGTAGGCCCGAGCTCGTGACCGCTGACCGTTCGAGCGGCGGCCGCAGGCCCGAAGCCGGCCTTTCGCCCAACGAGATGCGAGAGGGGGTTAGGGCGAGCCGCTGCCCGCCGCCCGCCACCGAAGCGGCACGAGGTACCAGAGCACGCCGAACGTCACGCCCACCGCAACGGTCGCAAGGATCGAGGTCAGCGCGCCGAACAGCACGTCGGTCACGAGCAGGATCACCCCCGTCATGGCGACGGCGAGGAAGCTGAGGCCTACGATCGCCAGGCGGTTGGCGGTCAGCACGATGTACTCCTTTTCCTGACGGCGGAAGGCCAGCCGATGGTGGACCGAAGGCGCGATCAGGAACGCCGAGGCGGCCGCGGTGCACAGCAGGGTCACGAAGTAGATCTTCTCCTGGAAGTCCGTCACGTCCACGAAGCGCTGGTTGAATGGCACCACCAGCAGGAACGCGAACAGGACCTGCACGCCCGGCAGCGCCACCCGCAGCTCACCCAACAGCTCCTGCAGATTTCGGTCGACCCGCTGCTGGTCGGTCTCCGGTCGGCCCGTCTCCGGGTGGATCCTCATGGCCGGAGGCTACCGTCGCCGCCCCGCCCGCGATCCGGCCAAGGCACTCTCCGCATCCGGGCCTGCGTCGTGGCTGGACCACGCCCTTGGAGCGGGCGCTCGAGGCCGTAACGTTCAGGGCTGGCGGCAAAGCTCACCTCGGAGGGAGACTCGCACTGATCTACCGCAGCGTCGACTACTACCGCGAAGGGCCGGCCGAAAGATGAAGGACCGCAAGCTCGGATCCCTGGAGGTCTCGGCGATCGGACTGGGCTGCATGGGGATGTCCGCCTTCTACGGCACCATCGACGAGGGCGAGTCGCTCGCCACCCTCGATCGCGCTCTCGAGCTCGGCTGCAACTTCCTGGACACGGCCGAGGTGTACGGACCGTTCACCAACGAGGAGCTGGTGGGCAAGGCGATCGCGGGCCGCCGGGACCGGTTCGTCGTGGCGACCAAGTTCGTATACCGCTTCGAGCGGGACGAGGCTGGCGAGCTCCAGCGCATCATCGACGGCTCACGCGACAACGTGCGGCAGGCGATCGAGGGCTCGCTGAGGCGCCTGGGCACCGATCACGTGGACCTCTACTACCTGCACCGCGTGGACCCGAAGACGCCAATCGAAGAGACCGTCGGAGCGATGGCCGAGCTAGTGGGGGAGGGCAAGGTCCGTCACATAGGGCTGAGCGAGGCGGCGCCGGAGACCCTGCGCCGCGGCCATGCGGAGCATCCGATCACCGCTCTCCAGACGGAGTACTCGCTGTGGACACGGGACGTCGAGGAGGAGATCCTTCCCACCTGCCGAGAGCTCGGCGTCGGATTCGTGGCCTACTCACCGCTGGGGCGCGGCTTTCTCTCCGGACGCTTCAAATCGCCGGAGGAGCTCGACGAGGACGACTTCCGCCGCACCGGCCCGCGCTTCCAGGGCGAGGCGCTCGAGCAGAACCTGCGCCTGGTCGCCAAGGTCGAGGAGCTCGCCGCCGAGAAAGGCTGCACACCCGGTCAGCTGGCGCTCGCCTGGGTGCTTGCACAGGGCGAGGACATCGTCCCCATCCCGGGCACCAAGCGCAGGAGGTACCTCGAGGAGAACCTCGCCGCGCTGGACGTCGAGCTGACGCCGGACGACATGGCGCGCATCGACGCCGAGCTCCCGGCGGCGGTGGGCGACCGCTACGACCGTGCGGGCATGTCGACCCTCAACCGCTGAGCTTCACAACTTGAACTCCCGGGAGCAGACGATCATTCCCTAGAGTCCGGCACCGTGCGGAAGGCGGCCCTTTTCCTCGCGATCGGGCACTCGCTGACCACGGGGCTCTCGTGCTCGAGGAAAGCGGCGCCGGCACGTGCCCCCACGCACCCCCCGGTCGTGATGGTCGTCTTCGACGAGTTCTCCACCACCTCGCTCCTCGACCGGCATCACCGGATCGACCCGGTTCGCTATCCGAACTTCGCCGAGCTGGCCCGGGACGGAATCTGGTTCCCGAACGCGACGGCCTCGCTGGACGAGACCGGCCGGGCGATGAGGGCGCTGCTCACCGGCCGGAACACATGGCGGCCCGCCAAGCCGACCTCCGAGGCGAACCGGCGGAACATCTTCACCCTCATGGCCCGCAACTACCGGCTGGGCGTCTCGGAGGAGGTCACGAGCCTCTGCCCGAAGCGCCTCTGCCCGAGCTCGCGCCCGCAGACCAGGCGCTCGGTGCTACACAAGCTCGCCACCGGGCGGCCCGAGCGCGTCGGGCGCTGGCTCCGCGGCGTCCGCCGCTCCTCGCGCCCGACCTTCTACTTCAAGCACGTCCTGCTGCCTCACGCCCCATGGCGCTACCTGCCATCCGGCCGGCGCTTCTCGGATGGACCCAGCCAGCGCCGCTACTCATGGAACCTCTGCACTTCAACCGCTGGCTCGTGAACCAGTCCTACCAGCGGCATCTGCTCCAGGTCGGCTTCACGGACCGCCTGCTCGGGTGGGTGCTCGACCGCTTGCGGTCCACGGGCCTCTACGACCGCTCGCTGATCGTCGTCACCGCCGATAACGGCGAAGGGTTCGGCCGGCTGGGCAACGGCCACGAGATCAACCGGGCCAACGCGGGCGACATCGCGCTCACGCCCTTGATCGTCAAGCTGCCGGGCCAGCGGACCGGCCGGCTCCTGGGCCGCCACATACGCACGATCGACGTGCTCCCGACCATCGCCCGGATTGCCCACGTGCGGCTGCCCCGGGGAGTGCAAGGATGCTCGGTCTTCGGACCGGCCGCACGGCGAATCCCGAGCTCGACGACGCTCGTCAAGCGGTCCGGCCAGCGCGTGCGGCTCGGGTTCCAGTCGCTGAAGCGCCGGGGAACGCGTCGCTGCGGCTGAAGCTGCGGCTGTTCGGGTCCGGCAACGAGCCGCCGGGCCTGTTCGGCCTCGGCCGGGGGCGCGCCTTGCAGGGGACGCCGGTCTCGCGCTGGAAGGTTCTCGCCCCGGGCGGCACGCGCGCCGAGATCGACGCCCCAAGCCGCTACCGACGCGTCCAGCGCTCATCGGGATCGGTTCCGTTGAGGGTGATGGGCCGCCTGACCGGGAGTGGCTCCCGCAAGGGGATCGACATGGCGGTCGCGGTGAACGGCACGATCGCGGCCACGCCGCCCACCTTCCGACCGCGACGAGGCGCGACCCAGCTCTTCTCGGCGCTCGTGCCGGAGAGCGCCCTGCGGGACGGCGAGAATCGGGTCGAGCTCTACGCGATCGTCGGCGGCGGAACTCCCCGGCTGCGACCGCTCACGCCCTGATCGCCTTGTCCACGGGCGTGTCGCCGGCGACGAGCTCGAGGGTCTTCCCCACGGCGACGCGTTCGCGAAGGAGCGCCGCCAGCACGGCTGCCACGTCATCGCGGCTCACCTCGCCGCGCCCCACGCCTTCACCGAGCTTGACCCGCCCGGTGCCGGGCTCGTCGGTCAGGCGCCCGGGCCGCACGATCGTGTAATCCAGCCCGCTCGCCTGTAGCTCCGCGTCCGCCTTGCCCTTCGCGCGCACGTAGGCGCTGAAGGTGTCGTCGCCCTCCCGGTCGGGATTCGCGCCCATGGAGCTGACCATCACGTAACGGGAGATGCCACGAGCCTTGGCGGCCGCGATCAGCTTGGCGCCGCCGCCGTAGTCCATCGTCTCCTTGCGCTCGGGGCCGCTTCCGGCTCCTGCCCCGGCGGCGAAGACCACAGCGTCGGCGTCGTCCACCGTCTGCGCCACCTCCTCCTCGCTTGCCGCCTCGAGATCGCAGACGACGGGCTCGCCGCCTGCGGCGCGGACGTCGTCTCCCTGGTCCGGGTTGCGGATGAGCGAGAGGACCTCGTCCCCGCCTTCGCTGAGGAGGCGCGTGAGCCGCAGGGCGATCTGGCCGTGTCCTCCGGCGATTGCGACTCGCATCGAAGACAACCTACCCGGCCGTCACGATCACCACGACCAGGGCAATTCCCAGCAGCAGCCCGACGACCGTGGCGGCGGCGAGGAAGCGATCGTCCGGCCGGGCATATTCGCCGCGGCTCAGGGCCTGCTCCACCTCGAAGTGCCGCCGGAAGGCATAGCCGGTGAAGGCGAGGCCGAGGAGGGCGAAGCCGGTGCCGATCACCACGTACGGCCAGTGTGCCCCGTCAGCCAGCTCGGGCACGACCCTCCCGGTCCCGAGCGCAACCGCGAAGGCGGCCAGCGCGGTGCGCCACCACGCGAGATAGGTGCGCTCGTTTGCGAGCCGGGTCCGCCTGGTAGCGTCCTCTACTCCGCGCTCCACCGCCACGAGCAGGAAGCTAACGCAGCCGGGTACGCTCACGGGGATGGATCTCCGCCCCCTCGGCCGCACCGGGCTGCGGGTCAGCCCCGTCTGCCTGGGCGCGATGATGTTCGGCGCCTGGGGGGAGACCGACCACGACGAATCGATCCGCATCATCCACCGGGCGCTCGACGCGGGGATCAACTTCATCGACACGGCGGACGTCTACTCTCGCGGCGAATCCGAAGAGGTCGTCGGCAAGGCGCTGGCCGGCGGGCGCCGCGACGACGTGATCCTGGCCACCAAGGTCCACGGCAGCATGGGCGACGACCCCAACGAGCGCGGCAACTCGCGCCGCTGGATCGTCCGTGAGGTCGACAACAGCCTCCGGCGGCTGGGCACCGACTGGATCGACCTGTACCAGATCCATCGCCCCGAGCCCGACACGGACATCGACGAGACGCTGGGTGCCTTGAGCGATCTCGTCCACGCCGGCAAGGTCCGCTACATCGGCTCCTCCACCTTCCCGGCGAGCCAGATCGTGGAGGCGCAGTGGGTCGCGGAGCGGCGTGGCCGCGAGCGCTTCGTCTGCGAGCAGCCGCCGTACTCATTGCTCGTTCGCGCGATCGAGGTGGACGTGCTCCCGACCTGCCGGGGGTACGGCATGGGCGTCATCGTCTGGAGCCCGCTGGCCGCCGGTTGGCTCTCGGGCCGGTATCGCAAGGACGCCGACGCCCCGACCTCACGCCGCGCCCAGATGCTGCCCCGCCGCTACGACATGTCGCTGCCGGAGAACCAGCGCAAGCTCGACGCGGCCGACGCGCTCGGAAGGCTCGCCGAGGACGCCGGGATGACGCTGATCGAGCTCGCGCTCGCCTTCGTCATCCGCCACCCGGCGGTCACCGCGGCGATCATTGGTCCGCGCACGATGGAGCACCTCCAGTCGCAGCTCTCCGCCGCCGATGTCGAGCTCCCCGACGAGGTGCTCGACCGCATCGACGAGATCGTCCCACCGGGCACGAACTTGAACCCGGCCGACTCGGGCTGGCAGAACCCGGCTCTCGAGCCCGAGGCGCTCCGCCGCTAGCCGATGCGCGCACTCGTCGTCACCCGTGAGCCGCCGTACGTCGAGCTGGCCGAGGTTGAGGAGCCGCGACCACTCCCGAACGAGGCGCTCGTCGACGTCCACGCCGTCTCGCTCAACCGGGGCGAGTCACGGCGCCTGCCGGAGCGCCCGCCGGGGTTCGTGCCGGGCTGGGACGTCGCCGGGGTCGTGTCACGCGGGGCGGAGGACGGCAGCGGCCCGGGGGAGGGGGCTCGGGTGGTGGGGCTGGTGGGCTCAGGCGCCTGGGCGGAGCGGGCGGCAGTGGCGACCGAGACCCTGGCCGAGCTTCCCGACGAGGTCTCGTTCGCGGCCGCCTCGACGCTCCCGGTGGCCGGCCTGACGGCCTACCTGATGCTGCAGCTGGGGCCGATGATCGGCCGCGAACTCCTCGTCACCGGAGGAGCGGGAGGCGTGGGGCGGTTCGCGGTCCAGCTCGCGTCGAGGGCGGGAGCGCGCGTCACGGCCGTGGCACGGGACGCCGAGCGGGCGCACGGGCTGACCGAGCTCGGTGCGGACGAGGTGCTCACCGAGCTCACGGCGGAGGGCCGCGCCTTCGACGTCATCCTCGAGTCGGTCGGCGGTGCCTCGCTTGCGGCCGCGCTGCAGCGCGTTGCGCCGGACGGCTGCGTCGTCAGCTTCGGCGACTCCTCAGGGGAGGAGGTCCGCTTCCGGGCCTCGAGCTTCTACCGCTCGAACGGAGCGCGACTCTACGGCTTCATGATCTTCCGGGAGCTGCCTCGCAGCGGCTCCGGCAGCCGCGACCTGCGCTACCTCGCCGAGCTCGTGGCGGCCGGGGAGCTGGATCCGCAGGTCTCGCTCGAGGCGAGCTGGGAGGAGGCCGGCCAGGCGATCAGGGCTTTGCTCGATCGTCGTGTGCGAGGCAAGGCCGTGCTGCACGTGCGGGAATGAAGCCACGCTGCCAAGCGGGCCGCGGCGGGCACGTCCTGGCCTGCCGCCAGCTGCGAGCTCCCGGCAGCTCGAGCTCGTCTAGCGCTGCCGCTCTCGCTCCGCCGCCTCGGGCTCGGGCGTGGCGATGCCCTCGGGAAGCCTCCACTTGCGGCCCGCCGGGCGCTCTTCCTCCTCCGGCCACTCGCCGGTCTCCTCGAAGTGGGAGCGCGCCTCTTCCTCCCGCGCCCGCTCGACATCCCCGCTCACGCCGACCCGGTAGAGCACGTTCAGCAGCAACACGGCGAGGCCGGCGCCCGTGAACATGGCCCAGGCCTCCACCCGTGCGCCCGAAGGTCCAACGAGGAGGAACACGATCCCGGCGAGCAGCAGCAGCACCGGAAGCCCGTATCGCACCGCGATCATGGGAGGCAGGTACCTGGACCGAGCTAGGAGAGACCCTCGAGGTCAGAACGCCGCACGATGCCCATGACCCGGCCCTCGGGCGTGGTCACCACTGCACTATGCAGATCCCGGTCGCGAAGCCGCTCGGCAAGCCGGGCGGCTTCCGTGTCCGGCCGAACGGTCGAGGGCCCCTCCTCCATGACCTCCTCCACTGGCGCGGCTTCCTTGCCCGCACATCGGGACCGCCGGAGCCGGCCCAACAGCACCCCATCGGGCGACACGGCCAGCGCGAACCCGTGGGGCGACTCCTCAATCCGGGACAACACCTGGCCGACCTTCTGCTCTAGGCGACAGGTGACGACGTCGTCGCGCAGCGCGTGCTTGACTCGGGGTCGTCCCGCCTCCGTCCCCTCGGTCGGCAGGGCACGCGCGAGCCAGTCCATCTTGCCCAGGACGTAGTCGTAGACCTCCGAGAACCCGAGCGTCTCGAGCCGGCACGCGGCTCGTGGGCTCAGGTCTCAGAGGCCGTCCCAGCAGTAGACGACGACGGCGCGGCCGCGGTCGAGAGCCTCGGCCGAGCCTGCGTTCAGCTTCTTCAGGGGGAGGTTGATCGCGCCCGGCAGGTGCTCTTCTTCGAACTCGCGCTCGGGAAGCACCTCCACGAGCTGGGCCCCGTCGTCCAGCAGAGCCCGAAGGCGCCCGATACCAATTGCCTCGCTCACGAGAACCCGATCACGCTGCGGATCCCGCCCTGGGCCTCCATCAGCTCGAAGCCCCTGTTGACCTCGTCGAGCCGCAGGTGGTGGGAGACGAACGGATCCACCTCGATCTTCCCCTCCAGGTACAGACGCACGAACGCCGGCACCTGGTCGCGCCCCTTCACCCCGCCGAAGGAAGAGCCCGCCACCCGGCGACCGGTGATGAGGAAGCGCGGAACGATGTCGAGCGTCTCGCCCTTCCCCGCCACGCCGGCAACGGTGCACTGCCCCAGCCCATGCGTGCGGCCTCGACCGCGTGCCGCATTACCTGGACGCTCCCCGTGGCCTCGAAGGTGTAATCGGCGCCGAAGTCGCCGGGTCAGCTCGAGGATCTGCTCGACGGCGTCCGGGCCGCCGATGAGCGTGTCGGTGGCGCCCTGTCCCCTGGCCAGCTCCAGACGATCCTCGGAGAGGTCAACGGCGGAGATCCGCTCCGCGCCCAGCAGCCGGCAGCCGGCGACCGCGCCGAGGCCCACCATGCCGGCGCCGAACACGGCGCAGGTGGACCCGGGCTCCACCTTGGCGGTGTTGATGGCGGCGCCCAGTCCGGTGGCCAGCCCGCACGCGAACAAGCACGCCCGGTCGAGCGGCGCGTCCGGGTCAACCTTCGCGAGGGCGATCTCCGGCATCACGGTGTACTCGGAGAACGTCGAGGTGCCCATGAAACGGCGGATCCGCTCGTGCCCGAGCACGGCGGGCTTGTAGCCGTAGGGATCCGCGCCGGAGGCCGTGTACATGTCCGTGTGGCATACCCCGCACGCCCGATCCGGAAAAGCGCTTCGCCGGCCCGCGGCTCCTCGAGCTCGAGCTCTTGGACGGAGATGAGGGCGCCGAACTCCTCGCGGACGGCGGCGAGAACCTTCATGCGCGCAACCTAGCCGAGGGCCTGCGCGGAGGTCAGCGGCTCAGGCGGCGGAGCGCCGAGACCGCGGCCATCCCGAGCTCGGCGAGCGCGCGGCGGTCGATGTTGCCCAGGTCGTCGCAGGCGCGGTGGTAGCAGCGGTCGAACGGCCGTCCAGCCCGGCCGCCCCAGGCTCGCTGCTCCACGCGGGTCTTGATCCGCGCAGCCCCGGAGAACAGGCCGCCGACTGGAACGCCGGCTCGTTCGAACGGCGCCTGGTCCGATCCGCCGCCCAGCCCACCCCTTCGCTCAACGCGGACTCCGCGCGCGGCGAGGCTGCGGCGCAGCAGTGCCTCGACCCGTCCCGACGTTCCCCCGTAGACGAAGCGGCCGCCGTTGGGCGAGCCGACCATGTCGAGGTTCAGATAGGCGGCGATGCGAGAGCGCTCGCGCTGCGAGAGCCCCCGCACGTAGCGGCGCGAGCCGACGAGCCCGACCTCCTCGGCTCCCCAGAACGCGAACCGCAGCCGGCGGCGCGGTGCGCCCCGGCCGGCCAGGGTCTCGGCCGCCTCGAGCACCGCTGCAACCCCGCTGCCATTGTCGTTGATGCCGGGCCCATCGTCCACCGAGTCGAGGTGTGCGCCCGCCATGACGATGTGTTGCCCGCCGCCGCCGGACTCGGCCAGCACGTTGCGGGTGGTCCGAGTCTCCGAGGCCGCGTCGACCGCGACCCGCAGCCGCCGACCGTCCGCCGCCACGAGCGCCCGGCCTGTGCGGCTGCCCACGAAGACGGCGGGGGTCCCGGCCCCTGGACGGCCCAGCGTCCCCGCGATCGTGCCGGTACGCCCGGGCGCCCCGTCGTTGAAGACGATCGCGCCCGCCGCCCCGGCCCTGCGAGCGCGCACGACCTTTTCGCGGAGCGTGCAGGTCCCGCGCTGGATCACGGCGATGCGACCGCGGGGGAAGCCGGCGAAGTCGTCTCGCTCACAGCCGGCGTCCGGGGTGACCGCGAGAGGCTGGAGCGGGGCGGTGACCCGGCCGCCGCCCGAGTAGTAGAGCGTGCGCACCTGGCCGAGCCTCGCCCCGGAGCCCGGTCGGAACGTCAGCTCGGGCCGGCTGCGCTCGGCGAAGTACGGGAAGCGAACACTCTGGAGCCGCACGCGATATCCCGCCCGCCGCAACCGCTCGCCCACATAGCGCCCCGACGCGTGGTCCCCCGGAGTCCCGGCGGCGCGGTTGCCGCCATGCCGGTCGGCGATCCGCTGAAGCGCCCGCAGGTGCTCGAGCATCCCGGCCACCCCGGACGCGCCGCCGCCGGTGCCGGGACGCGGCTCGCGCCGAGCCAAGGGCTCGTCCTCCGAGAACGACCTCGTCAGCTCGATCACGAACACGCCGGTGGCGAGCAGCAGCAGGACGACCGACGCCGCCACGAGCAGCCGCCGTCCGCGCCACGCCGTCACGGCAACCGGCCGAACCACCGCAGGGAGGCGCCCGCCGCAACGAGCAGCAGCACGATCCCGGCCGCCGCGAAGCCGGCCGTGACCTCGCGCTTCTCCTTTCGGGTCCCGATTTGCGAGCCGAGGCGCTCGTAGACGGTGTCGAGCTGGTCCGAGTCCTCGGCCCTGAAGGCCCGCCCGCCCGACTCGCGCGCGATCTCGCGCAGGCTCTCGGGGTCCGGGGGCACG
Source organism: Thermoleophilaceae bacterium (assembly GCA_035264265.1). Taxonomy (GTDB): domain Bacteria; phylum Actinomycetota; class Thermoleophilia; order Solirubrobacterales; family Thermoleophilaceae; genus DASXBA01. The sequence goes on along the minus strand of DATFQM010000093.1, from coordinate 2,602 downwards.
GCCAGCCTGCCGAGTGGCCCTTGCGGTATCACCCCGTCCGAGGTGCCGAGCGCGACCGTGTAGATCGGGACCTCGAGCCGCCCGGCCCGTCGGGCCACCCGCTCCGGATCCGGGCCCGTGGTCGCCTTGCCGTCCGATAGCAGGACGATCGCCGCGGGCGGTCGGCGGCGCTCACGGTCGTCGTCGAGCATGCCGAGGGCCGCCACGAGCGCATCGCCGGTGGCGGTGCCGCCGTCGGCCACGAGCGCGTGCAACGCGTCTCGGATCTCGTCGTGCTCGAGCGTGGGACGCTTGATCGTGTGCGGTGCGCTCGAGTAGGCGACGGCGCCGACGCGCAGTTCGTCGGGGATGCGGTCGAGGAACTCCCTCCCCGCGTCCCGCGCGGCGTCGAGGCGGGTCGGATCGACGTCCCTGGCGCTCATCGAGCGCGAAGCGTCCATGATCAGCACCACAGATGCGCGCTCCTGGGGGACGGCGACGGTCGTCTGGGGGCGCGCCAATGCGATCGCCAGCGTTGCCAGCGCGATGACGTAGAGAGCCGTCGGGACGTGCCTCCGCCAGCCCGGAAGCTCGGGGAGGATCGACGCCAGGGTGGGCACGCCGGTGAACCGGACGCTGTAGCGCCGCGCCCGTCGGCGGAAGAGGTGGTAGGCGGCCAGCGCCAGCGGGACGATTCCGAGCCCGATGAGGTACAGCGGGCCCTGGAAGCTCACCGCAGACTCCTGCCGAGCGCTTTGAGCCAGGGCCCCGCCGTGGAGAGAACCACGTGCTCCGCGCGCCCCCGGCGCAGGTCGGCGGCCACCGCTTCCCGCTCAGCCCGCTCGGCCGCCGCGTAGCGCTCGCGCAGGCGGCCGTCGGAGCTGTCCACCTCGACGCGCCGACCCGTTTCCGGATCGACCAGCGCGAGGTGCCCGACCTCGGGAAGCGAGGCCTCCCGCGGGTCCCGGATCTCGATCGCGAGGAGCGAGTGGCGGTTGCCCAGCGCGGCCAGCGGGCGGCGCCATGTCCGCGGGCCGCGGAAGTCCGACACGACCACCACGAGGCCCGGCTGGCGCGCGATTCGCCCCAGCCGGGCGAGAGTACGGGCGAGCCCCGCCTCGTCGCCCGCCCCGTCGGCGGCCACTCCCTCGGCGAGCACCCGCGCGAGCCGGACGAGCGCCCCCCGGCCGCTCCGCGGCGGTAGGAAGCGGTCGCTGGGTCCGCCGGAGGTTAGGAGGGCGACGCGGCCGCCCCGGCGGATCGCCAGCCGGCCGACGACCGAGACCACGCCCTCGGCGACGTCCGCCTTCAGCCGATCGGCCGTTCCGAAGGCCATCGAGGGCGAGACGTCCAGCGCCAGCCACGTCGTCAGCAGGCGCTCGGGGACGTGGAGGCGCACGTGGGGGATGCCCGTGCGCGCCGTCGCGGCCGGGTCGAGCTGGCGTACGTCGTCGCCAGGCTGGTAGGGGCGCAGCTGCGACAGCTCCGTCCCCATGCCGACGCCGGGGGCGGGCCGCTCGCCCGGCAGCCTCGATCCCGCACGGCGGGCCACGACCAGGTCGAGCGCGTCCACCAGCGCCGAGGGCGTTGGCCCCGGGCCCTGCCGGCCGGCGGGGAGCTGAATGGACGCCGTCGCGCTCACGCCGCGACGTGTCCGTGCGCCGGTTGCGGCGCAGCGGCCGACTCGGGGACCGAGGCGAGCACGCGGTCGAGGATGGCGTCATGGCCGATTCCCTCGCTCAGCGCCTCGTAGCTCAGGACCAGCCGGTGCCGCAACACGTCCGGCGCGAGGTCCCTGACGTCCTGCGTAAGGACGTACTGGCGGCCCCGCAGCAGCGCCAGGGCCCGGGCCGCCTGGATCAAGCCGATCGACCCCCGCGGGCTCGCCCCGTAGTCGAGCAGCTCGCCCAGATCCGCAAGGCCGTAGCGCTCCGGCCGGCGGGTGGCGTCGGCGAGCTCGACGGCGTAGTCGACCACGTCCCGCTCCACGTAGACGCGGGCGACCGAGTCCCGGAAGCCCAGCAGGTCCTCGACGGTCAGCCGCTCCTCGAGCTCCGGCGGCGGCCCGATCACGCGATCGACCACGGTCGCTTCCTCGCTCGGGGCCGGGTAGTCGACCAGGACCTTCATCAGGAACCGGTCGACCTGCGCCTCCGGCAGGGGATAGGTGCCCTCCGACTCGATCGGGTTCTGGGTCGCCATCACGAGGAACGGCTGCGGCACCGGGAAGCTGCTGCCGCCGATCGTCACCTGCCCCTCCTGCATCACCTCGAGCAGCGCCGACTGCACCTTGGCGGGGGCGCGGTTGATCTCGTCGGCGAGCAGGAAGTTGCCGAAGACAGGCCCGAGCTCGATGTCGAAGCGCCCCGTATCCGGCCGGTAGATCCTGGTTCCGACGAGGTCCGAGGGGACCAGGTCAGGCGTGAACTGGACGCGGGTGAAGCTGCCGCCCAGCACCGCGGCCAGTGTCTTGATCGTCCGCGTCTTCGCCAGCCCGGGCACGCCCTCCAGCAGCACGTGTCCCTCTGCGAGCAGCGCGACCAGCAGGCGCTCGAGCATGGCGTCCTGGCCCACGATCACACGCTTCACCTCGAAGAGCGCCGCCTCCAAGGCGTCGCGGGTC
>DATFQM010000092.1:0-3101 GCA_035264265.1 Thermoleophilaceae bacterium | reverse complement strand
GACCAGATCAAGGCCTCGCGGAAGCTGGGTTCGGCTCCGCGCGCGAAGAAGTGCAGGTCGAGCCAGAGGAAGACCACCAGCGCGACGCTCAGTCCCCCCCAGGGTGCGACGGAGTCCAGGAACATCGTGGGCACTTAGAGTGACAGGCGAATGCCAACCCGAACCGCCATCGGCACCTGGAGCGGTGGTCGCTTCATGCGCTTCGGCGAGGCGCTGGACGACGAGCGACTCGAGAGCCTCCTGCGGCCGGGTGAGGGCATCGACACCGTCATGAGCGCCGACGTTTACGGGCGGGGGGAGGCGGACTCTCTGCTCGGCCGGGCGCTGGCAGGCATCCCGCGTGACGACTACGTGCTCGTCGGAGCCGTCGGCCACGACTTCTACGAGGGGGAGCGGGGTGGAGCGGCCGGTTATCCGCGCTTCACCCATCCGAGCCTCCGGGGACCCGAGGCCTACGGCGACTATGTCCGGATGGCAGTCGAGCGAAGCCTCGAGCGCTGCGGCGCCTCCGCCTTCGATCTCCTGCTGCTCCACAATCCCGACCGCACCGGCTTCGAGCATCCGGCGGTCTGGGACGCCCTCCTCGCGGTGCGCGACGAGGGCCTGGCGGGCGGCCTGGGCATCGCCCCCGGGCCTGCGAACGGCTTCACCCTGGACCTGATCGGCTGCTTCGAGCGCTACGGCGAGCTGATCGACTGGGCGATGCTGATCCTGGGGCCGCTCGAGCCGTGGCCCGGGGAGCTCGCCCTCGATGCCGCCGCCCGCCACGACGTGAAGGTGATCACCAGGGTGGTGGACTACGGCGGGCTCTTCCACGACGACGTGCTGCCCGGCCACGGCTTCCCGGAGGGCGACCACAGGGGCTTCCGTCCCCAGGGCTGGGTCGAGGCGGGCCGCGAGCGGATGGACCGGATGCGGCCGTTGGCCGAGCGCCACGGCCTGACGATGCTCCAGCTCGCCTGCCGCTGGAACCTCGCCCACGAGGCGGTGGAGTGCGTCGTCCCGACGTTGATCGAGGAGGCCGATCACGCGAAGCCGATCGAGGCGAAGCGGGCTGAGCTCGGGTCGCTGCCCGCCGAGCCCTCCCTCACCCCGGCCGAGGTCGACGAGATCCGGGCGATCGGCGACAACACCGGATGCATGGCCTTGAAGGGGGCGTCCCCCGAGCACTCGGACGAGCGCCCCGACCGCTGGCCCCTGGCCCCCGCGCAGCTCGACCTGGCGGTTCGCTGGGGCATCGACCCGGAGCGGGACCTCAGGAAGACGGCGACGCCGGTCGGCTAGGGTGTTCGACTACCTGAAGCTTGCCGACCGCATGTGGCCCCTGCTGGGGCCGCTGATGCGCGGGCACGCGAGGCTCTACCGGGCGACCGGAGGACGGGTGGGCGGCGTCCCGGGCCTCCCGCCTCTGCTGCTCCTTGATCACGTCGGCGCGCGGACCGGCAAGCGCCGCACCACCCCGCTGGTCTACATGCCCGACGGCGAGGCCCTGATCGTCGTCCCCTCAAAGGGCGGCTATCCCAGCAATCCCGGCTGGCTCCACAACCTGCGCGCCCACCCGGACACCGAGGTCCAGGTCGGGTCGCAGCGCCGCAGAGTGCGCGCCCGGGAGGCAAACGCCGAGGAACGCCGCCGCCTCTGGCCGAAGGCCGTGGAGCACAACCCCGTCTGGGGCCACTACCAGGAGCGCACCGCGCGGCAGATTCCCCTGGTGATCCTGGAGCCGCGCGAGCCCTGAGCGCGCTCAGGCGCCTACTGCAGCAGCTCGGCGCAGCGCTGCAGCGCGTCGGTGTCCTGCGGGTCGGCCTTGTCCAGGCAGTCCGCGTAGCGCTTGAAGGCCTTCGATCCAGGCCCCGAGCCCGAAAGTGGGGGCGCCGCGGCGGAACCCGAGTTCGAGCCGCCGCCGCCAAGGGCGCTCGTCCCGAGCGACTGGGTCAGGTCGGAAAGCGGGCGGGCCTTGGCGGGCGCCTCGATCTTCTGGTTCCCGTTCACCTTCGCGAACTCGATCGTGAACGAGAGCGAGCCGCCTTCGATGCCTCCTACCGAGCCGCGGTCTCCCTTGGGGACGTCGAGCTCGAGGTGCCCGGAGATCCGCCGGACGGTGTCGTCCTCCTTCGCCACGTACGCGTCGAAGCTCGGGTCCTTCACGATCTCGGAGACCTTGTCGAGCTGCCTCTTCGTGAGCGGTCGCGGCACCTGGCCGGTGGCTCCCCGGATCGCCCCGCCGGAGCGCTTCACGAAGCCGTTGAAGTCCTCCACCATCCGGGAGACGTCGAGCTTGCCGGACACGTGGCTGGTCTCGGCGCCGGCGGCCTTCTCGTCGCCCTCGTCGTGGGCATCCTCGAGCCAACGGCGGGGGTCAAGCCCCAATGCCTTGAGCGAGCTCTTGCGTCCCCCCCGGTTTCCGATGGAGCGGTTGGCCTGCGCGACCTTGGAACGCGGCTCCTCGTAGTAGACGTCCTGGAACTTCACGAACGCGCGGTCACCCGTCGACAGGAAGCCGGTCTGCACGGTCTGACCTCCACCGCCCAGCTTCAACTCGAGGTCGGCGGACGGCAGCTTGCCCTCGTTGGTCCGGAAGGGGCCGCTGGCCTCTATCCGGACCGGACGGCTGAGGGCGGGATTGCCCTTTACCTGGACCTCGGCGTCGAGCTTGAGGTCGGCGCTGTCGATGGACTGCTTGAACGCCTTGTCGAGCAGTGCCTGGGCATCCTTGTCGCTGCCGCCGCCCCCGCAGCCGAGCGCGACGATGATGGCGCCGATGAGGAGGACGGCCGGCGGGAGCCGTCGAATCGCGGTACGCACCTCGCGCAGAGTAGTAGAACCCCGGAGGGGCCAACGCAACTCCGAGCGAGCAGGCAACGGCCTCAAGGGCGCGGCTCCGCCGCCGTCCAGGTTGACTAGGCTTGGCGCGGCGATGGCGCCCAGGACGATCCTCTACACCGGCAAGGGCGGCGTAGGCAAGACGAGCGTCGCTGCGGCCACGGCCCGCCGCTGCGCCGCGGCCGGGTTGCGAACCGTGGTGTTGTCAACCGACCCGGCGCACAGCCTGTCCGACTCCTTGGAGACCGAGCTGGGAAGCGACCCAAGCCGGATCGGCG
>DATFQM010000091.1:0-21381 GCA_035264265.1 Thermoleophilaceae bacterium | reverse complement strand
CGAGCCTGTGCGCCTCGCCTGCCTCCTCTACCGCGTGGGAGATCGACAGCCGCTCGATGCCGGGCATGGCGTCGATCGGAGTCCGGCTGCCTCTCCCCAGCTCAAGGAACATCGGATAGACGAGGTGCGAGGGGCTGAGATCCGTCTCGCGCACGAGACCGCGCAGGAGGCCGGTCTTGCGCAGCCGTCGCATCCGGGTGGCGGGAAAGGCCATGAGCCCTCAGGTTACCTTCGCGGCCGTCCGCGCCGGGCACCCGATCGTGGCGCCCGGCGTCCGACTCGTATCCTGCCGCCGGTGAGCAGACTCGCCCTCTCCGCCATCGGACGCGATCAACCCGGCATCGTGGCCGCGCTCACGGGCGTGCTTCTCGAGCACGGCGTGAACATCGAGGACTCGCAGGCGACCATCCTCCGAGGTCATTTCTCGATCGTCCTGATCGTCGCCGCACCCGGGGAGCTCGACCGTGACGGCCTGCGCTCCGACCTGACCCGTGCCGGCGAGGAGATCGGGCTCGAGGCCGTCGTCCTGCAGGAGGTCGACGAGGTCGACCCGCGTGCGCCCGAGCCGTCGCACCTGATCACCGTCTACGGCCTCGATCACCCCGGCATCGTGCACAGCGCGACGCGAACGCTCGCCGCCGCCGGCGTGGACATCACCGACCTCAACACCCGCCTCGTGGAGGATGAGGGCGAGGAGCCGCTCTCCGCGCTGATGATGGAGGTCTCACTGCCGCCCGGAGCCTCCGCCGGGAGCCTGGAGGCGGCATTGCAGGCGGTTGGAGAGAGCGAAGGCGTGGAGGTCACGGTCCGCGAGCTGGAGCAGGACGCGCTCTAGCCAGAATTCGTGAGGCATGGACGCCGAGCGACTTGGCCTGCGGCTCCATTCGAGTCACCTTGACAGAATCGCCCGCCGTGAAGCTCCTGTTCGTGGGGGACGTGGTAGGCGGCCTGGGGCGGCGGACTCTGGCCGCCCTGCTCCCCGGGCTGCTGGAGGCGCACGCCCCGGACTTCGTGGTGGCGAACGGCGAGAACGCCGCGGGTGGCGTGGGGATCACCCAGAAGACGGCGCGCGAGCTGCTCGACCTGGGCGTCGACGCGCTCACGCTCGGCAACCACGCCTACCGGCACACCGAGGTCTACGGCTTCCTCGACCGTGAGGAGCGCGTCGTCCGCCCCGCCAACTATCCGAAGGGAAGCCCGGGGAGGGGCTGGACCGTCGTCGAAGCCGACGGCATGCGGCTCGGCATCGCGAACCTCTGCGGCAGCGTGTTCATGCAGGCCGCGCGCTCACCCTTCTCGGAGGCCGATGCGGTGCTGGCCGAGCTCGAGGGGCGCGCGGACTACCTACTGATGGACATGCACTGCGAGGCGACCAGCGAGAAGGTGGCGATGGGGTGGCACCTCGACGGACGCGTCACTGCCTGCGTCGGCACGCACACGCACGTGCCCACGGCCGACGCACGCGTGCTTCCGGGAGGGACCGCCTATGTGACCGACGTGGGCATGACCGGCCCGCGCGGCGGTGTCATAGGGGTGCGCCGCGAGCAGGCCCTGGAGCGCTTCGTCCGCTACACCCAGGTCCGCTTCGAGACCTCGGACGAGGATCCATGGCTGAACGCCGTGCTGATCGAGGCGGGTCCCGACGGCCGCGCGACCGCCATTCGGCAGCTCCTTCTGCCGGGGGCCTGAGCCGGCCAAGGGCCCGCAGCGCGAGTACCACAGCGGCGAGCAGCGCGACATCACGGAGCGCCACCACCGCTATCGGGAACTGCTCGCGGGCGACCAGGTCGAAGTAGCGCGACGGGAACTCGACCAGGGTGAGCACCGTCGCGGCCGCCACCGCGGCGGCAAGGGCCAGCTCGCGCCAGGCGAGCGCGAGCGCCCCCAGCGGCACCGTCCAGATGAGGAACTGCGGGGAGAGCACCTTGCCGAGGACCGCAAATGCCGCCACCGCCGCCAGCGCGGCCAGTACCAGCGCCCGCGGCTCGGGCCGCCGCGCAACGCGCCGGGCGAGGAGCGCCACGACCGCGAGCAGCGCCAGCTCGAAGGCCGCCGCCAGCTCCCCCGCCAGCGGGTGCTCCAGCCCGTCCGAGCGGTGGCTCGTGGTGCTCTCCGCCCGGCCGGCTCCGACACCGTCGAGCGCCAGGACGATCATCGCCGGCGGCGACTCCACCTGCACGGGCCGCTCGAGCTGGAATCGCAACGCGCCGTAGGCGCCCGAGGGCGAGGACGCCAGCGCGAGGCCGGCGAGGGCGAGGATCACGAGGGCGAGGGCGGTGGCTCCCTCGAGCGCTCGGCGGCGGTCCCCGCGGCCGGCGAGCCAGGCCAACGCGAGCGGGGCCGCGACCAGCGGGAAGCCCTTGGTCATCGAGGCGGTGCCGAGCACGGCCATTCCCGTCCGCGGGTGGCCCCGTACGAGCAGCAGGAGGGCTCCGAGGGTGAGCACGACCGGCGCGAGGTCGAAGTGCGTGCGCAGCATCGCGCCGCACAGGAGGGGCGCCACGGCAACCCCGAGCATCGCGGCACGGCGGTCGCCCCCGGTCCGAGCGGCCAGCCCGCCGCAGAGCAGCAGGACCACCGCGGCGAGCAGCAGCGCCCAGCCCGCGAAGGCGAGCCGGAAGGCCGCCTCCCCGGTTCCGGCGAGCCCCGGCAGCGCGATCGCCGGCGCAGCCAGCGGCGGGTACTCGAGGAACACATTCCTGTAGGGGAGCGACCCGTGGATCGCAGGCTCCGCGAACGAGCGGTACACGAACAGGTCGTTCACGCTCTGGTCCGCCCAGGGGTCGAGCCAGAGCGTGACCGCGAAGGCCGCTGTCAGGCCGCAGAGCGCCAGGGCGGTGTCGCGCCTCACGCGGGCGCGGGGGCGGCCCGTCGCTCCCGCTCCCGAGCCGCCGGCGTCGGCTCCGCACGCTCGAGGCGCCGCTCGCCCGCCAGGAGGGCGACGAGGACGAAGGGCGCGAACCAGACCACGTAGAGGTAGAACCAGTGCGTCATCCCAAGCTGCACGGCAATCAGCACCGCCGCGCCCAGGGCCGCGACCTGGCGCGGCTCTCGGCTGTGCGGCACGAACGCGACCAGCACGGCAAGCGCGCCCGCGGCGACCTTGACGGCGGTCTGCAGCCAGCCGAGCGACGGCTCTTGCCCCCAGACGCTAAACGGCGAGGGCCGCCCCGCCTGGTAGCCGACCGTGCGGTCGTAGAGCTCGCGCAGCCCTCCGTCCGGGACGAACGGGAGCACCGTTACGGCGATGGCGGCACCGAGGGCCAAAAGGAACAGAGCGAGCTCGCCGCGTCGGCGCCCCGCGAACAGAGGAGCCAGGGCCAGCGGGGCGAACTTGGCAGCCGCGCCGAGGCCGAGCGAGGCGCCGCGCGCCAGCGCCGACAGGCGGCCGCGTACAGGGGACAGAGTCAGGCCAAGCAGCGCCGCGAGGCAGAAGAGCGCCACGATCGAGTCGTTCGAGTTCGTCTCGAGCGTGAAGGCCGTGTACGGATAGGCGGCCCAGCCGTAGGCGAGGGCGGCGCCGAGCAGCCGGCCCTCGGGCCCGTCGCGCAGTCGGGCTCCGAGCAGGAACAGCCCCGCCATCGTGAGCAGGTCGAAGGCGATCGCCGCGCCGTGCGCGGCCGGCAGATCGTCCCAGCGCCCGCTCCAAGGGAGCGCCTGTTCGAAGGGAACGTACAGCAGGTAGTTCGCGGGTCCATAGGTATCGCCGTGCTCGACGTCCCCGGAGAAGCCCTTCCCGTAGAGATGATCGCCGTCCACGATCCTGTCGGCGCCGATCACCCCCGCGTAGCCGACGTCGATCACGTTGGAGTCGGTCACGTTCAGCCCCACGCGAAACGCGGCGAGGAACATGACGCCCGCGACCAGCAGCCAGGCCGGCGCGAATGGCACGGGCGGCCCGGCCCGCGCCCGCGGCCTGAAGCCGGCGAGCAGCATTCGCACGAGCAGATAGCCCAACACCGGGTAGACGAGCGGAGCCGACAGCCCGATCTCCCCCTGGTTGAAGAAGACGTGCGAGACGCCGAAGGCCAGCAGCACGAGCAGGTCGAGGTGGAGCAGCCGGAACGGGCGACGCGGGTCCACGAAGGGCGCCAGGAACAGGACGCAGAGAGGGAGCCAGACGTACGGAGCATTCAGCTTGCGCCCGAAGGCCCCCGGATAGCCGCGGGCCATCGTCCAGGCCACCTGCGGCCCCCGCCACTGCTCCAGGATCCCCCCGCTGTGGTCGTCCATCCGCACCTGCACCAGCTCCCTGCCTCGGTCGAAGTAGCTCACCTGCCAGATCCCAAGGCCCTTCGTGTAAGCGGTGGGCTCCAGCGCGTGGCCGCGGTCGCGCGTCTCCTGCTGGACCTTGCGGGCACGGGAGGCGATCCGGATCACCTCGCGAGCGCTGTGCTCGAAGTAGCGCGGCGGCCTGGTCTGGGAGCTGGGCTGCTTCAACTCTTCCGCCCCGGCGGGCGGCGGGCCGAGCAGCAGGCAGGCGAGGGCGGCGACGAGCGCCGCGGTCAGTCGCGGTGCAGCTCGATCGCGAAGCTCCACATCTTGTTCCCGATGAAGTTCAGGGGCGTGGCCGCCGCGATCGAGAGGGCCTGCGCGGGCACCGCCGACACGCCGACGACGCTGACGAGCAGCTCCAGCAGCGCGGCCGCGAACAGGAACGCCCCGACGCTGACCGCGAAGAAGCGGGCGGCCTGGAAGCCGGCGTGTCCTCGTCGCGCGCGGAAGGTCCAGTGGCGGTTCCACCAGAAGTTGTTGGTCACCGCAACCACGAACGCGACCGTGGCACCGACCAGGTGGTGCACGCCGAGGCCGTTCACGCAGATCGCGAACACGGTCAGGTTCACGACGTAGCCGGAACCGCCCACGAGGCAGAACTTGACGAGCTGAAACCAGTTGTGGGGGCGGCGCAGGCCCGCACGCACGCGCAGGTGCGCTGCCGACGGGCGCTGAGCGACGGCGGCTTCGGTGTCGTCACTCATCGAGCGCGGAGGGTAGCGAGAAGTGCCGCAGGACAAGTGACGCGACGTCGCCGATCGACCACTGGCCGCGCCGCGGGAGCTCGACGCCCGTGGCGAGCAGCACCCCCTCGGAGTCGTCGGCGAGCAGCGACCCGTGGCTGCCGCCGCCGACGTGATCCGCCCCGCCCCAGTCGACGAACTCCCAGCCGGGAGCGGCCGACACGAGCAGGTCGCCTGCGTAAGGGGAGGACAGCGCCGACCACAGCCGTTCCAGGGCGTCGGGGTAGGCCGCGCTCGTGACGAGGCCGTCAGCCACGCTCAGCTCCAGCGAATCGTGCTCTCCCTCGACGCTCCAGCGCCTCCCACGACGGTCGGCTAGCTCGCCGTCGGGGGCGAAGCGCAACTCACCCCGGGTCGACCAGACGGCCGCCTCGGGCCCCACCCGGCGCACCACGAGGTCAAGCCCCTCGACGTCGCGCAGGTCGTCCGCGACGCTCTCCGCCAGGCTGTCCTCGTTCTCCTGGTCGAGCACGTACACCATCGCCGAGCGGGCAGCCGGACACACCGCCAGCTCGGCCTCCTCCGGGGCGGGGTCGGACGGGGTGAGCACGCGCCAGCCGCTCAGGGCGTCGGAGACGTTCACGCGCCGGTCCACCTTCGTCTGCGAATGGTCGGACATAACGATCACCGCGTGGTCCTCGAGGAACGCGTCGGGGCCCCCGGCCACGTGCATGATCCTCTCGAGCGCCCTGTCGGCCTCGGCCAGCGAGCGGACCTGGGCGTCGGGCCCGTAGCGGTGCGAGTGGGTGTCGTTGTCCGGCAGCGAGAAGAGCAGGAAGTCGAAGAGGTCGTGCTCCACCAGATAGGCGCCCACGCAGCCCGTGTGCTGGTCGCGCTGTCCCGGCAGACCGAGCGTCGACGTGCAGCCGGTGTTGCGGGAGTCGAACATGTCCGCGTAGAAGAGCTCTCGCGAAGCCCAGACCGCGTGGCGGAACTGCGCGGCGGTCGCCAGCCGCCCGAGCCGGGAGTCCCCGGAGGGCTCGTGCCGGGTGCGGCCGCGGTAGATCAGCCAGGTGGTGCACGCGGTCCTGAGGCCCGCGTCGTCGAGCTGCTCGAAGAGGGTCTCCCGCGAGCGGCTCAGGTGCGCCATGTTCATGTTGTAGACCGTGTCGTAGAGCGAGCGGACGACCCCGAAGGCTCGGGTCGCCGGGAAGGACGAGCCGTACTCCACGTAGCGCTCCTCACCCCGGTGGTACCAGTTCATCGAGGGGATGAAGTGCTCGCCAGGGCCCACACCGGTGGCGATCGTCGCCGACGCCACAGGGGTGACCGAGGGAAACGTCGAGACGCAGTCCCGCATGTAGCTCCCGCGCTCGCGCAGGGCCCGAAGGGCGGGTGCGCGGTCCTCCTCGATCGCCCGGTCGAGCATCTCGGGCTTGACCGAGTCGATGACGGCGAGGACCAGCTTGGGCGGAACTGCCACGGCTAGCGCAGCACTCGCAGGCCGGCGTACTTGCGGTCGTCGGCTCGGCCTCCCCTGACAAGCAGGAGCACGAAGCCCGCCAGCGCCAGGTAGGACAGCGGCGGCACCACGATTGCGACGGCGGCGAGCATCAGCGCCGCACCCTCCGCGTAGAGCGAGAGCAGGTTGGTCGCTTCCTTCTCGAGACGCCGTGCGGCCCTCTCGAAGAGGCCGCCCAGTGCTGCCCGACCGAGCAGCGCGCAGGCCACTCCCCCGACCAGGCCAGGCCAGGCGGCTTCGTTCCCGGCCGCGAGGGAGCCCGCGAAGAGGAGCGCGCCGAGCACGAGCCCGAGCCCTAGCACCGCACGGTCGACCAGGCCGCGGTTCGCGCCCGAACGTTCGGCCCCGTACCACAGCAGCGCGAGTCCGAAGACCGCGAGCAGAAAGCCGGGCGACTCGAGGAACTGCCAGCCGGAACCGTCGAAGTCGATCAGCACGTCGCCTCGCGCCATGGCGCCCGCGAGGAGCGTCGGCAGGAAGGGGCGTACGCCGCTGGCGCCGGCAAGGCCGGCACCCTGCCCTATGTCCGCGTAGAGGCTGATGGCGAGTTTGGCGGTCGGTAGTCTGCGGCCGCATGACGATAGACCACCGCCCTGGAGGGCAGTCGCCCCCGGGCGCGAATACCCCTTTGCGGGCCACGTGGACCCGCAAACGGAGTGTTTGGGGGGCGTCCACGGCTCCGAAGACATCGTCGTGAGCATCTCCCGGGACATCGAGCGCTACGCGGATTTGTTCGCCTCGCGCACGAAGGTCATGAAGTCGTCGGCGATGCGCGACCTCATGGCCATCACGGCGCGGCCGGAGGTGATCTCGCTGGCGGGGGGGCTGCCCGACACGTCGACCTTCCCGCCGGACACCTTCGCGGCCGCGGCGCAGCGAGTCGCCGCGGAGTCCTGCGCCAGGGCGCTCCAGTACGGGCCCACCGAGGGTCTCGCCGAGACGAAGGCGTGCATCGCCGGCGTGATGGAGGCCGAGGACATGCGCGCCGACCAGGAGGACATGGTCGTCACCACGGGCGGTCAGCAGGTGATCGACCTCGTGGCCAAGACGCTCATCGACCCGGGCGACGTGGTGATCGCCGAGGGCCCGACCTATCCGGGCGCGGTGCCGGTCTTCTCCTCTTACCAGGCCCACGTCGTGCAGATCGAAATGGACGCCGACGGCATGAAGGTGGACCTGCTCGAGGAAGAGCTCCAGCGCCTCGACCGCGAGAGCCGCCGGCCCAAGTTCATCTATACCGTGCCGAGCTTCCAGAACCCGGCCGGCGTGACCATGTCCGCGCCGCGCCGGAGGAGGCTGGTGGAGGTCGCTCACGAGCGCGAGCTGCTCGTGCTCGAGGACAACCCCTACGGCCTGCTGCGCTATGAGGGCGAGCGGCTGCCGCCGCTCTTCGCCCTCGACGGCGGCGTCTACGTGATGTACCTGGGGACCTTCTCGAAGATCCTCTCGCCGGGCATCAGGCTCGGCTGGGTGGTCGCACCCCCGCCGGTCCTCGAGAAGATCAACCTCGGCAAGCAGGCCGCCGATCTCTGCACCTCGACGCTCTCCCAGCTCATGGTGCAGGCGTACTTCGAGCAGGGGCGCTGGCGGGACTACGTCGAGTCGCTCACCGAGATCTACCGCGCGCGGCGGGACACGATGCTCGACGCCCTGGCGGACCACTTCCCGCCCCAGGCGGAATGGACCCGGCCCGGGGGCGGGTTGTTCATCTGGGCCACCCTGCCGGACTTCATAGACACGACCGACCTGCTGGCGCGGGCGCTCCGCGACAACGTCGCGTTCGTGCCCGGCGCGGCCGCCTACCTCGACGGCCGCGGGCGCAGCTCGATGCGCCTGAACTTCTCGGGTTGCGACGAGGAGGCGATTCGGGAGGGCATAAGGCGCATTGGTGAAGTGGTGACCGAGCAGGTAGCTCTGTACGGGACGCTCACAGGGGAAGAGGGTCGTCAGTCGCAAGTCGCCAGTCGCCGGGGTGAGGGCGCCGGCGCGGACGTCCTGCCGATGCCCAGTCCGGCGGAGCGGCGGCAGCGCGCTACCCCGTGAGCCGCGTGGCCGTTCTCAAGGGCGGGCGCTCCCTGGAGCGCCAGGTCTCTCTTCGCTCGGGCGCACGGGTACAGGATGCGCTGGAGCGCCTCGGGCACCAGGTCGTGGCGATCGACGCCGGCCCGGACCTGATCCAGCGGCTGCGTGACGCCTCCCCGGAGGTGGCGTTCGTGGCGATGCACGGCCGCGACGGCGAGGACGGCACGATCCAGGAGCTGCTGGAGATCCTCGGCATCCCCTATACCGGCTCCGGTGTCCTGGCCTGCGTCAGGGCCATGGACAAGGTGCTCGCCAAGCACCTGATGCTCGAGGCCGGCATCCCCACGCCGGAGTTCTTCGCCTTCAACGAGACGGCCTTCCGCGAGCTGGGCGCCGCCGACGCCCTTCAGGCGATCGAGGATCGGCTGGACTTCCCGATCGTGGTCAAGCCCGCGGGCCAGGGATCGGCGCTCGGAATCAAGTTCGCCGGCACCGCGGGGGACGTGCCCGGCGCCCTGGTGGCTGCCTTCTCCTACGACGACAAGGTGCTGCTTGAGCGCCACGTGCCGGGTCGCGACCTGGCGGTATCGATCTTGGACGGCGAGCCCCTACCGGTCGTCGAGGCGGTCCCGCAGAGTGAGGACTTCTACGACTTCGAATCGCGCTACGAGATCGGTCGCACCTCGTTCGTCTGCCCGGCCGATCTCCCCGGTGACGCCAGCGAGCGCGCGCACGAGCTCGCTCGCCGTACCAACCGCCTGCTGGGCTGTTACGGCTTTGCCCGGGTCGATCTGATGCTGGACGAGGCGGAGGCGCTGTTCGTCCTCGAGGCCAACCCGATCCCCGGATTGACCGAGACGAGCTTGCTGCCGCAGGCGGCGGAGGCTGCCCGGATCGGGTTCGACGAGCTGGTGGGGCGCATCCTCGAGCTCGCATTCGAGCGTGCGCCCGGAGCGCCCGCCTGAGCCGGCTGCGGGCTACTGCTCTTCGCCTGCGGCGAAGTCTTCCGGTGAGACATTGTCGAGGAAGTCCTTGAACTTCTCCACGACCTCCTCCTGGTCCTCGACCTCGTGCTCGAACTCGATCGCGGACTCGGTGATGACATCCTCCGCGGCGAAGATGGGAGCGTCTGTGCGGACGGCCAGCGCCAGCGCGTCCGAGGGCCGGGAGTCGATCTCGATCTCGCGGCCGTCCAGCTGGAGCGTGACCGCCGCATAGAAAGTGTTCTCGCGCAGCTCCGTGACCGCGACCCGGGTGCAGGCCACCTCGAGCTCCGACAGCATGTCGCTGATCAGGTCATGCGTCATCGGGCGAGGCGTGTTCGCTCCCTGGAGCTTCATGAGGATCGCCGCGGCCTCGGGATGACCGATCCAAATCGGCAGGAACTTGTTCCCCTCCCGGGTCTTCAGCAACACGATCGGCTGCTTGCCGACCATGTCGAAGCTCACCCCATAGATGACCATCTCCTGCATCGGGAGACAGTCTAGTCATGGGGAGAAGCCCTGCCCTTGGCGGGCCGGGCACGCGGCCATCCGGCCGAGCAGTCCGCAGAGCGATCGGCATCTCCCCGTGCGTGCGCTGCCGGAAAAGACGAGAGCCCCGGGAATCGGGGCCCTCGACACTCGCCTGTTAGTGGGCGATCCTGGACTCGAACCAGGGACCTCGTCCTTATCAGAGACGCGCTCTAACCAACTGAGCTAATCGCCCCTCTCGGCGGCGATTGTAGCGTCGGCCGGGCGGCCCGCTCAGGCGGCGCGGCGGGCGCTCGACGCGAGGAGGCGCTCGGCTAGCGCGACGGCCTCGGCCGGCGTGTCGAAGGCGATCTCGACCACGCAACGCTCGCCTCGCGCGCGGGCCTTGACGTCCTGTGCGAGCGCCGCCGACAGCGCGTCCTCGGCGGCGGCCAGCGCCTCCTGCAGGTCGGGGTGGACCACCCTGGCCCGCTTGCGCGGGTCGGCCCGCTCCCGGGCCTGCCTCTCGGTTTCCCGGACCGACCAGCCCGCGTCCCACGCCGCGAGCGCCAGGTCTCGCCGCTTGGCGTGGTCCTTGCAAAGGAGGAGCGCCCGGCCGTGGCCCTCGCTCAGCTCTCCACGCTCGACCAGCTGGAGCACCTGCTCGGGCAGCTCCAGCAGACGGATCAGATTCGAGATCGCAACGCGGCTCCGCCCCACCCGCCTGCCGACCTCGCCCTTCGTTAGCCCAAGGTCCTCCACCAGCATTGCGCAGGCGCGTGCCTCGTCTACGGGGTTCAGGTCCTCGCGCGCCATGTTCTCGGCGAGGGCCAGTTCGAGGCGCTCCCAGTCGTCGGCCTCGCGGACCACCGCGGGCACGGTTTCGAGCTCGGCGAGCTTGGCGGCGCGCAGCCGACGCTCGCCGGCCAATAGCTCGAACTCGCCACCCGGCAGCGGCCGGACCACGAGTGGCTGCAGCATGCCGCGCGAGCGGATCGACTGGGCCAGCTCGGCGAGCGCGCCCTCCTCGAAGCGTCGGCGCGGCTGGCGAGGGTTGGGCTTGACGAGCTCGACCGGCAGCTCCCGGAGCCCCCCGCCCTCTTCCCTCTGGCTGCGGGGCAGAATCGCCCCCAGGCCTCGGCCCATTCCGCGCCTCTCCTCAGCCACGGGCGGCCACCTCCCTCGCCAGCCTCAGGTACGCCGCGGATCCGGCGCTCCGGGGCGCATGCGCCGTAACCGGGACGCCGAAGCTCGGCGCCTCCCCCACGCGGACGTTGCGGGGGATCACCGTGTCGAAGACGAGCTCCGGGAAGTGCTCGCGAACCTCGCGCTCGACGTCACGCGCCAGGCGCGTGCGGCCGTCGTGCATCGTCAGGATCATCCCCGCGACCGTGAGCCGCGGATTGAGCTCCCGCTGGACGAGCGAGAGTGTGTCGAGCAGCCCGGCGAGGCCCTCCAGCGCGAAGTACTCCGTCTGCACGGGGACGATCACCCTGTCGGCGGCCGCCAGCGCATTGACCGTCAGCGGGCCCAGCGAAGGCGGGCAGTCGAGCAGCGTGAAGAGATAGCGCTCACGCACGGCCCCGAGCGCGTCGCGTAGGCGGGTCTCCGACCCGGCCATACGCGGCAGCTCGACGTTCGCACCCGCGAGCTCGGGGGTGGAGGGAACGGCGCGCAGCCGCTCGATCCCGGTCGCGACCGCCGCCCGGTCGAGGGTTAGGTGGTCCGAGAGGCAGTCGTAGGTGTTGGGGCGGGCGTCCTTGGGCAGCCCGAGCGCGACGGTCGCGTTGCACTGCGGGTCGAGGTCGACCAGGAGCGTCTCGTAGCCGGCCTCGGCGATGCTGGCCGCGACGTTGACGGCGGTGGTGGTCTTGCCCACGCCTCCCTTCTGGTTGGCGATTGCGTAAACGCTTCCCATGCCTCGCGCGCGAAGTTAGTGGGGCTTGCGGTCGGAAGGCCGCTCACCCGTACCGTTCGGGGCCGAACCGGCGAGTCCTGCAGCTGGCAGCTGGCAGCTGGCAGGGGCTTGGGCTCAAGCCCTGGCGACTGGCGACTGGCGACTACGCCAGCGGCCGCTTGCGCGCCATCCCGGCCCGGCGCGGAAAGCGCTCCGGCGTGGGGCCGCGCTTGACGAACACGTGCAGGTGCCGACTGCGGGCGCCCTCAAAGGGCTCGACCGGAGTTACAGCGGCGCGCTCCATGCCGAGCATCTCCGCCGCGACCGCACCAGCGCTCTCCTCGCCCTCATCACGCGCCCCCTTCCACGCAACCAGGACACCCCCCACCCGCAACAGCGGCGCCGCGTACTCGGCCAGCACGGCGAGCGGCGCCACAGCGCGGGCGGTTACCGCGTCGTAGGCCTCCCGGCCCTCGGCGGCCGCCCACTCCTCGGCCCGGGTCGGGACGGCGCGCGCATTCGGAGTCCGTGCAGCCGCCGCGAGGCGATCGATCAGCTCGCACTTGCGCCTGGCGCTCTCGATCAGGTCGACTTGCGCCGCCGGGAGCGCAACGGCAAGCGGCAGGCCAGGGAAGCCGGCCCCCGCTCCGACGTCCGCGATCCGGGCCGCGCCGCGGAGCTCTGAGACCTCGAGACCCGCCAAGCTGTCGGCCAGGTGCGCGTCGGCCGCGGCGGCCGGGTCGCGCACGGTCGTCGGCGGATCCGGCTCGCCGGCCAGCGCCTGAAGCAGTCGGTCGAACCGCTCGGGCGCGTCGCTAGGTAGGTCGTAGCGCCTGGCGAGCGCCGCCAGCGTTTCCCGTGAAACGCTCAGCGCGCGCCCGGGCCGCGCAGCGGCGTCACCACGACCCGGCGCTCAGGCTCGTCTCCCTCGCTGTGCGTCGCCACGTCTGTACGCCCGCGCAGGTAGAGGTGGACGGTCTTCCGCTCGGCCGGCCTCATCGGCTCGAGCTCCACCGCCCGGTCAAAGCGGAGCGCCTCGGCGGCCGCGCGATCGGCTATCCGCTGCAGTGAGGCCTCGCGGCGCTCCCGGTAGCCGGCGGCGTCGACGACCACCTGCTTGCGCTCCTCCAGTCCCCTCGAGGCCGCCCTGAAGGCGAGGTGTTGGATGGCATCGATCGTGGCCCCATGCTTGCCAATCAGCAGCCCGAGGTCCTCGCCGTTCACCGTCGCCCGGATCTCGTCTTCCGTCTCGTCGAGGTCCACGGCGGCATGCAGGCCGAGTCCCTGGACGACCCGCGCGACGACCGCGCGCACCCGCTCGGCGGGCTCGTCGGGGATCAGGTGGGCCACCCGATCCCAGGCCTCCAGGTCAACCTCGGCGCTGACCCGGGCCGGCCTCTCCGCGGCGGGCTCCTCCAGCACGGCGAACCGCACGCACTCTGCGATCAGACCGGGAAAGCGGCGCTCGAGGTGCTTCATCGCGATCCATTTGGCCTCGCCAAGCGTCTCCCCCTCGCCCTCGGCCACGGGGTCCGCGCGCCGCGCCTCACCTCTCTCCTCGGTCGCCACCGCTGGGCTCTCGACGGCTACCGCCGGCGTCCGGAGCGCTTCTTCTTCTTGCGCGGCGAGGGCGGAGGCGGCTTGGTCGAGCGCCCGTCGCCGCCGGCCGAGCTCGTGGCCTTTGCCTTCGCCTTCGGCGCCTTCGCCTTCGCGGGTGCGCCCTTCCCGTCCTCAGCCGGCTCCGGCGCCGGCTTACCGCGCGCCGGTTTTGCCTCGGCCGCTTCAGCCGGCGCGCGCGGCTCGGGCTTCGGGTAGAGCTTTTTCACGAGCAGCTGCTGTCCGATCGTCCAGACGTTCGTGGTGATCCAGTAGACGATCAGCCCCGCCTGGAAGTTGACGATGAAGACTACGAACACGAACGGCAGGGCGAGCATGAGCCGGCGCTGGGTCGGGTCCGCGCTGAACGCCGTGACCGCAGTGGCAGCCAGCTGCGTGCCGACATAGAGCACGATCAGCGCGCCGAGCAGCACGGGGTCTCCGGTGACCTTCTCCGCCAGGTTCGGGATGGGCCCGAAGCTCGCGTTGCCGGCGATGTCCGCCTTGAAGCCCGGCGAGCGGAGCAGGTAGAAGAGCGAGATGAAGAAGGGGATCTGCAGCACCAGCGGCAGGCAGGAGCCGAGCGGGTTGACCTTCTCCCGCTGGTAGAAGGCCATGACCTCCTGGTTCATCCGCTGGCGGTCGCCCTTGTAGCGCTGCTGGATCTCCTTGATCTCGGGCTGGAGCTGCTGGAGCCGCTGCATCGCCTTCACGCCCTTGAACGTGAGCGGCAGGATGGCGATCCGGACCGTGAAGGTCAGGAGGATGATCGACCAGCCCCAGCTCCCATCGAAGTCGCCGAGGACGCCGTGCCAGAACTTCAGCACCGCCTCGCAGGCGTCGATGAGCGGCTGTAGCACGTTTGCGATCAGCATCGGGAGCTAGCCCCGGGGGCGAAACAGCTTCTGGTTCTCCACGAAGTCGACGCCGCCGTGGCTCCACGGATTGCAGCGCAGGAGCCGCCAGGCGGCGAGAACGACGCCCCTGAGTATGCCGTAGCGCCGGACGGCGGCCACCGCGTACTCGGAGCAGGTCGGATGGTACTTGCAGCGGCGAGGCAGGGCCGGCGATACGGCGCGCTGGTAGAACCTGATCGGGGCGATCGCGAGCGAGCGCAGGACTGTCACTCGGGCCTCCTCGCGAGCCCGGCCTCCATCAGAACGGAGCGCAATGCCTCCTCGACCGCCTCCTCCCCGCCGCGCTCCGCCAGCTCCCCCGCCGGCGGGCGGGCGACGATGACGAAGTCGTGCCCCGGGGCCAGCTCGTCCGAGGTGGCCCAGAATGCCTCCCGCAGAAGGCGCTTGACCCGGTTGCGCTCGACCGCACCGCCCAGCTTGCGGCCAACCGATACGCCGAGCCGCGGCGGCCCCGCGTCGTCGCCTCGCGGGAACGCATAGACGACAAGGTGGCGCGTGGCGTGCGAGCTCCCTTCTCGATAGACCCGCTCGAACTCGCCGCTGCGCGACAGCCGGCGGCGCCTGCGGCGCGAGGCCATCGCTACGGGGTGAGCCGCTTGCGGCCCTTGTCGCGCCGGTGCTTGATGATCCGCCGCCCGCCGCGCGTGCGCATGCGCGCACGGAACCCGTGAGTGCGGGCGCGCTTCCGTTTCTTCGGCTGATAGGTGCGCTTCATCGAACCAAGGCGGGAGAGGTCGCCGAAGTATAGGGAGGGGCCTGGAGGGCGCTTTTCACGCGTTTTGCGTCTTCGTCCCTCGACCCCACCCGTGCGTTCGTCTCACGCCCAAATCGCATGTGTAGACTCGGCCAGGCCGAGGGCCGCCGGGGCCCCTCCCGCAAGTCCCTCCACCACTGTAATCCGTGAGCGGAAGTCCCTTAGGAGGGACGACGACTGTACGTGCCCGAAGAGGTCGACCCAATCTGGAGCTGTATCAGGGAAGAGCTTCGGCGCGACACCCCCGACCTCAAGTTCCACATCTGGCTGGACCCTCTCGAGCCCGCGGCGGTCCGCGGCAAGACCCTCTACGTCGCGGCCCCGGAGCACATCAGGGGCTCCGTCGCCGAGCGCTACCTCCCCCTCCTGCGGCGCGCCGCGGTCCGCCATCTCGGCGCCTCCGCCGTCGTGGAGATCGTTGCCCCCGGTTGGCAGCCAGATCAGTTGCCGGCTGCCGACCCCGCCGCCCGGTCCCACCGGTCCAGCCTCAGCCCCAAGTACACCTTCGAGCAGTTCGTCATCGGCGCAGGCAACCGCCTCGCGCACGCCGCCGCCCTGGCAGCCGCCGAGCTACCCGGCCAGGCCTACAACCCGCTTTTCCTGCACGGGCTCCCGGGGCTGGGAAAGACTCACCTCCTTCACGCCATCGGCAACTACGTGAATCGCTACGGCACGGGACTCAGCGTCCGCTACGCGACGGTGGAGGAGTTCACGGCCGAATTCGTCGAGGCTGTTCGCCGCCAGCGCACCTCAGCCTTCCGAGAATCCTTCCGCGGCGCCGACGTGGTGCTCATCGATGACGTTCAGTTCCTCGCTCGCAAGGAGCGAACACGGGAGGAGTTCTTCCACACATTCAACGCCCTCTTCGCTTCCGGGCGCCAGCTGGTGCTTACCTCCGACCGCGCGCCTCAGGAACTCCAAGAGCTCGAGGCGCGCCTCGAGGAGCGCTTCCGCTCCGGGCTCGTGGTGGAGCTCGAGCCCCCGGGTTTCGAGGTCCGCCGGGCAATCCTGGCCAAGCGCGCCCGACTCGACGGCGTCTCGGTGAACGACGCGGTGGTGGCAGAGATCGCCGGCCTTGTGACCAGCAGCGTTCGAGCGCTGGAGGGCGCCCTCATTCGTGTGGTCGCGTATGCCTCGCTGCGCGAGCAAGAGCCGACGCCGACGCTGGTCCGTCACGTGCTAAGCGGCCTCGGCCCCAAGCCGCAGGCCGCCTACGGGCTAGCCGAGATCGTCGAAGCCACCGCCCGGGAATTTCGAGTCGACCCACAGCAGGTACTAGCCCGCAGCCGCCGTCCGCCCGTGGCGCAGGCCCGGCAGGTCGCCATGTTCCTGGCCCGCGAGCTCACCGACCACAGCCTGCCCGAGATCGGCCGCGGGATAGGAGGGCGCAACCACACCACGGTCCTCCACGCGGTGAACTCGGTCACCGCCTCCCTTGGCAACGATCCGTCTGTTCGCAAAGCCGTCTACAACCTGCGGCGTCACCTCAAACCGCCCCAATGACGGCCGCGCGGCCTGACACAATCCACACCTCCTGAACAGCCCAGCCCACACCAGTTCCGCAGCGGAGAGCGATGTCCACAGTCTCGACAGCCCCTACCACAACTACCTCCGGTAACCAGCAGATGAAGCTCACCGTTTCCCGTGAAACGTTCCTGTCCCAACTCGCGATCGCGGTCCGCGGCGTCTCCAGTCGAAGCGCCATCCAGACCCTCTCCGGCGTCCTGCTGCGGGTCGACGCCGGTGGGCTCGAGCTTCAGGCGACCGACATGGAGATGGGCATTCGCGTGCGCGTCGACACGGCGCAGGCGGAGGATGGGAGTGTCGTGCTGCCGGGGCGGCTGCTACTCGATGTCGTGCGATCGCTTCCGCAGGACGAGCTCTCGCTCGAGTACAGAAGTGCGCGCCAAGACGTGGAGGTCGTCTCCGGAGGCGCCCGCTTCCATCTGCGCACTCTTCCTTCAGAGGATTTCCCCAAGCTCCCCGAGCCGCGGGTGGAGGGCGTCCTCAGCGTGCCCGCTGGCGCATTTGTTGACACGATTGCCCGGGTGGCTCGCTCCGCCTCCCGCGACGAGACGCGCCCCCACCTCACCGGTGTGTTGGTCTCCGCCAAGGAGCGGGAGCTACGGATGGTCGCGACGGACTCCTATCGCCTGAGCGTCAAGGAGACGACCCTCGATCAGCCGCTCGCCGGCTCTCTGGAGGCCAACGTCCCGGCACGCACCCTTCAGGAACTTGGCCGGATTGCGCAGGCCAGCGGCGCGGAGTCGATCAGCGTCAGCGCCCTCGAGAACCAGGTGGTGTTCAGCGTCGCCGATGTCGTGCTGTCCTCGCGCCTGGTCGAAGGTCGCTTCCCGAACTATCAGCAGCTTCTCCCGGACTCCTATGAGCATGAGCTGCGGATCGACCGTGGCGAGCTGCTCGAGGTGGTGCGGCGCATCAGCCTGCTGGCGCAGAAGAACGCGCCACTGCGCTTGCGCTTCTCGGATGGCGCGCTGGACGTCTCGGCCCAGACTCCCGACGTCGGCCACGCAAGCGAGTCCCTGCCGGTCCCGTTCAAGGGCGAACCACTGGAGATCGGCTTCAACCCGGACTTCTTCCGGGACGGGCTCGAGAGCGCCGAGTCGGACGAGCTGCTGCTGAAGCTGATCAGCCCACTGCGGCCCGGTCTGATCCAGTCCGGCGAGGGTGGGGGCTTCGTGTACCTCGTGATGCCGATCCGACTGAACGTGTAGGTGATGCGGGGCTGGCAGCTGGCAGTGCGCCGGCTTCGCCGGCTGCAGCTGGCGGAGACTGCACCGACGACGCCCTGGCAGCTGCCAGCTGCCAGCTGCCAGCCCCAATGCTTGTAGACCGCGCAGAACTACGCGACTTCCGCAACTACGCCAGCGCCGAGCTCACCCTTTCGCCCTCCCTGACGGTGGTGAGCGGGCCGAACGGCGCGGGGAAGACGAACCTGCTCGAGGCCGTCTACTTCGGCTGCACCGGCCGCTCGCCGCGGACCACCAACGAGCGGGAGCTGGTACGCCGCGGGGCAGCACTAACGCGCGTCACGCTCGACACCTCCGGGGCCGACGGCGGGCACCGCGTCGAGGTGGGGTTTCGGCCGGGAGACGCCAAGCGGACTCGCGTGGACGGCCGCGCGGTCGACTCGCTGACCTCGACGGAGGAGAGACCGCTCGTGGCGGTCTTCCTCCCCGAGCGCCTCGAGCTCGTGAAGGGAGCGCCCGCGGGCCGCCGCGCTCACCTCGACCGGCTCGTGGGGGCCTTGTGGCCGGCTCGCGTCGAGACGCGCTCGGCGTACTCACGCGCACTCGCCCAGCGCAATGCCCTGCTCGTTCGAATCAGGGCGGGAGCGGCGGGTCCGGCCGGGCTCGATGCGTGGGACGCGGAGCTCGCGCGGCTGGGAATCGGGCTGATGGCCGACCGGGCCGAGGCGGTGGACGGCCTCCGGGGACCCTTCGCCCTGCACGCCCACGCACTCGGGCTGTCCGGGCAAGCCGAGATGCGCTACCGGCCCCGGTCCGACGCAGACTCCGCCGACGCTCTGGCCGCCGAGCTTGGCCGGCGCCGCGAGGCCGACCTCGCGCGCGGCTTCACCGCCCATGGGCCGCACCGGGACGAGATGCACCTCGAGCTCGAAAGGATCCCCCTGCGGGCGTATGGCTCGCAGGGCCAGCAGCGGATCGCCCTGCTCGCCCTCCTGTTCGCCGAGTGCGACCTCCTGGTGCGCCTACGCGGCCGGGAGCCGCTGATGCTGCTCGACGACGTCATGTCCGAGCTCGACGCGGCCCGCCGCGACCTCCTGGCCGCGCTGCTCCGCGAGCGTGGCCAGGCGCTCGTCACCAGCACAGACCCCGATCAGGTGCCGGGGGCAGCCGGCGGGGACGATCTCCTGGTGGAGGTGGCCGATGGCGCGGTTCTGCCCGCCGCGGCGGGAGGCCCGGCGTGAGGCGCATGGCACCCCGGCCGCTCCGTCCGGCGCTCGAGCGGGCGTCGGCCGCCGCGGCTCCGGCCGGTCTCCTGGCGAGCGTCCAGGCCGTCTGGGCCGACGTCGCGGGGGCCGCCGTGGCTGCGGAGGCGGAGCCCGTCTCCGAGCGCGAGCGGGTCGTGACGTTCGCCTGTCGCTCGGCCGTCTGGGCGCAGGAGCTGGAGCTGCTCGCGGGCGAGCTCCGGGAGCGCCTGAACGCCCGACTCGGAGGGGCGGGCCAGCTGGCCGCATTGCGCTTCCGGACGGTCTCGGGCCGGCGCTCGTAACGCCCGGAAACCGCCACGCGGTCGAGGGCACTATTTGGCGTGTTTTGCAGGTATTTTGTAACTTGCGCAGGCGTCCGGCGAGGGGGGTAGGCTGCTATCATCAGTCGTGGTCCCCGAGCCGCGTGACAGCGACCGCGGCGGCGGGGCTTTTCCATGTAATCCATCCGTCGGAAGGGACGGCTTGGCGAAGAAGCAAGCGAAGGGTGAGAAGCGCGCCTCGGGCGCGAGGAAGGGCCGCGGCTCGAGCTACGGCGCCCAGCAGATCACCGTGCTGGAGGGTCTCGAGGCGGTCCGAAAGCGGCCGGGCATGTACATCGGGTCCACGGGCACCCGCGGTCTCCACCATCTGATCTACGAGGTGATGGACAACTCGGTGGACGAGGCGCTCGCGGGGGAGTGCGATCACGTCGAGATCGTCATCCACCCGGACAACTCCGTCACGGTTCTCGACAACGGGCGCGGCATCCCGGTCGACCTGCACCAGAAGGAGAAGCGCCCGGCGGCCGAGGTTGTGCTCACCACGCTCCACGCCGGCGGCAAGTTCGGCGACGGCGGCGGTTACAAGGTCTCTGGGGGGCTCCACGGGGTCGGAGTGTCCGTCGTGAACGCGCTCGCGGAGCAGCTCGACCTGACGGTATGGCGGGACGGGCACGAGTGGACGCAGTCGTACGAGCGCGGCAGGCCGAAGGCGGCGCTCAAGAAGGGCAAGAAGACGGGCCGGCGCGGGACGAGCATCACGTTCATGCCCGACCTCGAGATCTTCGAGACGATCGACTACGAGTACTCGACGCTCGAGACGCGCTTCCGCGAGATGGCCTTTCTGACCAGGGGCTTGAAGATCACCTTCACCGACGAGCGCGGCGAGGGCACCAAGGTCGACTTCAAGTACGACGGCGGCATCCGCGACTTCGTCACCTACCTCCACTCGCAGGGGACGAAGGAGCCGGTCCAGAAGAAGGTCATCTACATCGAGGACTCCGGCGACGTCGGCGAGGTCGAGGTTGCGATGCAGTGGAACAACTCCTACCAGGAGTCGCTGCTCTCGTTCGCCAACAACATCAACACTCACGAGGGCGGCACTCACCTGTCGGGCTTCCGCTCCGCGCTGACACGCACGATCAACGCCTACGCCCGCCAGAAGGGCGAGCTCAAGGAAAAGGACCCCAACCTCCAGGGCGAGGACGTACGCGAGGGCCTCACGGCGATCATCTCGGTGAAGATCCAGGAGCCGCAGTTCGAGGGCCAGACGAAGACCAAGCTCGGCAACCCGCCGGTCGAGGGCTTCGTCCAGCAGGCCGTCAACAAGGGCCTAGCCGAGTTCCTCGAGGAGAACCCCCAGGACACCAAGCAGGTGATCACCAAGGCGGTCTCCGCGTCACGCGCCCGTGAGGCCGCGCGCAAGGCGCGCGACCTGACGCGGCGCAAGTCGGCGCTCGAGAACTCGACGCTGCCCGGCAAGCTCGCCGACTGCTCGGTGCGCGACCCCGCGCTCGCCGAGATCTTCGTGGTCGAGGGCGACTCGGCGGGCGGCTCGGCGAAGCAGGGCCGCGACCGCAACACCCAGGCCGTTCTGCCCTTGCGCGGCAAGATCATCAACGCCGAGAAGAACCGCATCGACAAGGTGCTCTCGAACAACGAGATCCAGGCGATGATCACCGCGATCGGGACGGGCATCCGCGAGGAGTTCGACATCGAGAAGGCGCGGTACCACAAGGTGATCATCATGTGCGACGCCGACGTCGACGGCGCCCACATCCGAACGCTCGTGCTGACGTTCCTGTTCCGCGAGATGCCGGAGCTGATCGAGGCCGGATTCGTCTACCTCGCCAAGGCGCCGCTCTACAAGGTGAAGTCGGGCCAGCGCGACATCTACATCGAGAAGGAGTCGGAGCTCGAGGAGGTGCTGCTGCGCGACTAGCTCGAGAAGATCGAGGTGCTCGGTCGCGGCGGCAGCGGGACCAAGTTCACCCACGCGCGCTGGCAGAAGTACGGCCGCCTGCTCAAGCA
>DATFQM010000090.1:0-22344 GCA_035264265.1 Thermoleophilaceae bacterium | reverse complement strand
AGCCCGCGCTTGAGCGCTGTCGACGCGACGCCTCCGCCCACCGGCTTGGTCAGGAACAGGTCGTCCCCGGCCCGCGCGGTCGAGTTGCGCACCACCCGGTCGGGATGGACGGTGCCCGTCACCGCCATGCCGAACTTCGGCTCGCGGTCGTCGATCGAATGGCCGCCCACCACGGCCACGGCGGCCTCCCCTGCCACGTCGGCGCCTCCGCGCAGCACTTGCCGGAGAAGATCGCCGCCTAGTGACTCGAGCGACCAGGCGACGAGGTTGAGCGCCGTTAGCGGCCGTCCCCCCATGGCATACACGTCGGACAGCGCATTGGCAGCCGCGATGCGCCCAAAGTCGTACGGGTCATCTACGATCGGGGTGAAGAAGTCCGCCGTCGAGACGAGGGCGAGGTCGTCGGCCAGCCGGTAGACGGCGGCGTCATCGGCGGTGTCGGCGCCGACGAGCACGGCCTCGTCGCCGGGCGCCGGGAGGTCCTCGAGCAGGGCCTGAAGCTCGGCAGCCGGCAGCTTGCAGGCGCACCCAGCACCGTGCGAGAGGGCGGTCAGCTTCAGCTCAGGCACCGACATAGTATCCCGCCCGTGTTCACGGACGAGCAGGTCGAGGCCGCTGTGGCCGCCCTGTCCGACCCGGAGCGCTTCCGCGGCGCCGAGCAGCGACTTGCCGCGCTCGTCCCTCAGCTCCAGCGCATCCTGGCCCAGGCCCTGAACGAGGGCGGCTGGTTCGGCGAAGCGCACGAGGCGGAGGTGGAGGCCGCTGTGGCGGCCGAAGACGCGCAGGAGCGCACGACGCTGATCAAGACCCTGCTGGCCGAGGAGACGCGCATGGGCATGCTCGTGGGTGTGGCCGTCGGCTGGGAGTTGGCTAGAGAGCTACAGAGAGGAGACTGACGCATGGACATCCGCTTCCTTGGCCACGCCTGCTTCGAGCTCGGCGGCGGCGATACGCGCGTGCTGATCGATCCATTCCTCACCGGCAACCCCAAGGCCGCTGTCGAGGCCGGGGACGTGGAGCCCACCCACGTCTTCCTCACCCACGGCCACGCGGATCACTGGGGCGACGTCGTCGAAATCGCCAAGCGAACCGGGGCCCAGTGCGTCGCCATCCTCGAGCTCGCGGGTGAGCTCCAGGACAGCGGCGTCGAGAACGTCGCCGACCCGAACCTCGGCGGGACGGTCGAGTTCGAGGGCGGCTGGGTGCGCCTGGTCCCGGCGTGGCACACTTCGACCACGCCCGGCGGGACCGTCAACACGCCGGCGGGGCTGGTGGTGAACCTGGGCGGGAAGACCGTCTACCACCTGGGGGACACCGCCCTCTTTTCCGACCTGCGGCTGGTGGGCGAGCGCGACTCGCTCGACGCGGCGCTGATGTGCATCGGCGGCCACTACACGATGGACCGGCACGACGCGGTGGTGGCGGCCGAGCTGGTTGGCGCCCGCACCGTGATCCCGTGCCACTACGACACCTTCCCCCCAATCGAGACCGAGGCCGAGGCGTTCAAGTCCGACGTCGAGTCGCGGACGGCGGGGGAGGGCAGGAGGCGGAGCGATGTCGTGATCCTGCAGCCCGGGGAGACACACAGCTTGTAGGACCGCCCGGGCCGGGCCGAACAAAGCTGCATCGAGGACCGCTTCGACACCGGTCGGATGGAGGCCTTCAGCGACGGCGTCTTCGCGATCGCGATCACGCTGCTCGTCCTCGAGATCTCGGTCCCGGAGAGCGCCTTCGACGACCTGTGGAAGGGCATCGCCGACCAGTGGCCCTCCTACCTCGCTTACGTCACGAGCTTCCTGACGATCGGCGGGCTATGGATCGTGCACCACGGGGTCCTGCGACGGATGCGCTACGCCGACCTCACCATGTTGCGCCTGAACCTCGTGCTGCTGATGGTCGTCTCGTTCCTGCCCTTCCCCACGAAGCTCGTCGCCGAGGCGATCAGCCTGACGAGCGCAGAACGCCCCGCCGTCCTCTTCTACGGGGTAACGCTCGCCACTATCTCGGCGGTCTTCAGCGCGATCGTGCGCCACGTGGCCGGTCGCGGCGACCTCGTCCAAGAGGGCATTCTCCCCGAGCTCGTGGAGGCGGCGGCCGAGCGCACTAGGCCGAATCTCCACTTCTACGCGGTCGTCCTCGTCCTGGCCGTGCTCGCCCTGACGGTCGCCGCGTTCGGCTTCCTGGCGATCGCGGTGCTGGCCCTCGTGCCTCGTCGGCGCCGCGCTGGAACCACAGGGGAGGGCCTTCCAGTCGCGCACCGTGAGAACGATTCCGGCCGCTGAGATAGCCACCCGGTCGGCCAGCGGACGCCTGTCCGGTGATTCGGATCACCGGCGTTCGAGACGAACCCGACCAGGGGCCAGATCGAACTCGACCAGCCGATTACCGTCTGTCCATGGCCCCCTTTGTGCTAGCGCGCCGTTCCTGACAACCTTGGTCGGAGGATGAGCGCTGCGACTTGATTCGGCCGTGCGTGGGCCTGTGCGTCGCTGTCCTGTTCGTGGCGGGCTGCGGAGGGGATGACGAGGGTGCCGGCAAGGCGACCGCGCCGGCGCCATCGCCTCCGAGGACCAAGACGGAGGCGGAGCGCAGCGAGGCGGCCTCCGTCCCGAGCGCGAGGACGGAGACCGGTCGGTCCCCGGAGAAGCAGCCCCGGACCGGTCAGTCCCCGGAGAAGCACCCGGGCGGAGCGGGCGACGAGGAGCCGGCGCGCTCGCAGGCGCTGTTCACCGGGCGCGGCGGCCGCGTGAGGCCGGGGGTCGTCAGGGTCCCCTCGTTCATCGCGATTCGGGTCGAGCTGCGCTCGGCCGACGGGGCCACGTATGCGCTGCGGTTCGGCAACCGCACCCTCCGGGCCGACCGCAGCGCGAGCTCGGTATCCGCTTCCTTCAGCGGACTCAGGCCCGGCAAGGGCCTGACAGGTGAGCCGGTCGGTGACGGCAACCGGGTGCGCGTGGAGGCCACGGCTGAGCCCGGGCCGTAGTCTCGCCGCACTGTGCCAGCTAGCCCCCTCCCCCCTCTCGCATCTCGTTGGGCGAAACGCCGGCTTCGGTGGCGCGGCCGCGGCTCGAACGCTCAGCGGCCACGAGCTCGGGCCTACCGTGCCACTTAGCCGGGCCCACAGCCCGGCTAGGTGGCATCGTTGCGGCCGAGCCGCCGACGAAGCCCGACCGGCGGCCGAAGCTGCCGGTGAGATTCGGGTTCCGCTCCCTAGCCAGCTGCTTTCCGCCACGGAGAAGCGAGAGGGGGCCCCTCTTGGGGTGCTAGCTGGATCAGTAGACGTAGGCTGGCCGGCCAGCCAGTCGTCCGCTAGGCTGGCGGCGACCCGCGAGCGGAGCAGAGGAGAGAGTCGTCGTGTCCGATCCCGTGATCCAACGCACCGAGCGAGAGGACTTCCAGGCGACGAGCGACCCTGCGCTTTTGGAGTCGGCCGACCGCGGGGAGGTGAACCTGCTCAGCTACGCGGAGCTCTACCGGCTCTGGGAGCGCCAGCAGTGGCGCACCCAGGACGTCGACTTCAGCCGGGACCGCATCGACTGGCACGAGCGGATCCCCGCAGAGGAGCGCTTCCAGCGGATGTACGGGCTGAGCTCGTTCTTCATCGGTGAGCAGAGAGTGGCCGAGGAGCTCGGTCCGATGATGCGAGCCGCGCCGACCGAGGAGATGCGGGTCTTCCTGTGCACCCAGATCGCCGACGAGGCGCGCCACGTCCAGTTCTTCAATCGCTTCTACGACGAGGTCGGGGTGCTCGAGTCCGACAACCTCCAGGACCGTCTGGTGGAGACGAGCGAGCACCTGAACCCGGAGTTCCACGTGCTGTTCGACGAGCTCCTGAAGGACAAGGTGGACGGGCTGGCCCGCGACCCCTCGAACGTCGAGCTGCTCGTCGAGGCCATCACCCTCTACCACATGATCATCGAGGGCATGCTCGCCCTGACCGGGCAGCACTTCATCATCGAATACAACGAGGACGTCGGCACGCTCCCGGGCTTCGTAGAGGGCTTCAACAACGTCGCCCGCGACGAGCACCGCCACGTGGCCTTCGGCGCGCGATTCCTGCGTGAGATGGCACGGGAGGACGAGCGCTACCGCGAAGCGATCCAGCGGACGCTGGTCGAGTGCGGCCCGGCGGCCGACGGGGTGCTGGAGCCCCGCTGGGCGCGGGAGCAGGGGATCGAGCCGCTCGGCTATGGAATCGACGAGACGCGGGCGTTCGCGATGAAGTGCCTTGAGCGACGCCTGAAGGTGATCGGGCTTGCACCGGTCAACGCTCCCTGAGAGCGGCGCCCGGCCAGGTCTGATGGACAGGCTGCCTTCGAGGCGGGCGCAACCGGGTCCTACACCGGATTCTTGAAGGCATCCACCGCTGCCCGCGCGCCGTCCAGCCCCGTGAACGCCGGCGGCCAGAGCAGCGGCCAGCGGTAGACCCCGTCCCAGCGCTCCTCGAACCGCGCCCGGACCTCGTCGGGCGTGCCCGCGAGCGCTATAGCGTCGATCATCTCGTCCGTGACGGCGTCCGCCATGGCCCCGGAGTCGCCCCGGCTCCACGCCTCGCGGATCGCATCGGCCTGTGGCTCGAAGCCGCCGACCCTGTGGACCGCCCGGTACGTCTTGACAGTCGAGTTGAAGGCGATCACCGCGGCGGCGTTCCGGCGCGCCGCCCGGCGATCCTCGGAGACCGAGGTCGTGATGTAGCCGGCGATGGGAGGCCCGTTACCGCGAGCCAACGCCGGGCGCGCCACCTCGGTCACGTACTCGGGCGTGAACAGCGGATGTCCCACGAGCCCGTCCGCCACAGCGCCCGCGGCTTCGATCATCCGCGGATGACGCCCGCCATGAAGATGGGGATCTGCTCCCGTACCGGCGGGCGGGGAGGAGCGGTCGGCCTGACGCTCAGCCGGTAGAAGCGCCCCTCGTGCTCCACCGGGCCCTCGTGGAGCCGCCACAGCCTGCGCAGTAGCGGGACCAGCTCCTCCATCCTGCTCGCCGGGTGCTCGCCGTCGAGACCGTGCCAGTCCTGCTGCATGCGCCTGGTGCCGGTGCCGAGCCCAAGCGTGAGGCGGCCACCCGACAGCTCGTCCAGGTCCCGGGCCTCCGCGGCCAGCACGACCGGGGTGCGACCGAAGGCGTAGGCGATCGCGCTGCCCAGCTCGATCGTGCGGGTGGCCTCCGCCATGGCGGCGAGCGCCACCGTCGCCGACCGGTCGTAGAACTCGGTTGCCCAGACGGATTCGAAGCCCGCCTCCTCGGCCAGCCGGGCCGCCTCCGCCAGCTCCGCCGGGCCCCCTGAGCTCGTGACCAGCGAGGGGCCGCTGCACGGCGGCCATCAGGCGATGCGATCGCCCGGCGCGCACGGACGGTCGGGGCGGAGCAGCACCACGCCCTGGTCCTCGTCGAGCGCCCCAAGCATTAGCACCTCGGAGTCGAAGCTCGCAACCCGCCGGGGCGGGAAGTTCACGACCCCCACGACGAGCGTCCCCTCGAGCTCCTCTCGCGCGTAATGGGTGATCCGGGCCGAGGAGCGTCGCTCGCCGATCTGCGAACCGAAATCGATCCAGAGCTTCCAGGCGGGATTGCGGGCCTCGGGGAACTCTCGACACGCGTGACCCGTCCCACGCGCATGTCGATGCGGAGGAACTCCTCGAAGCTCGCCACGGCGCCGCGCAGCCTAGCCGGCCCGGATGCCGTGACTCACTCGGCCGCCGGAGGCGGAGGTTGAGGGTTGCTCTGGGGCTCAGCCGGCGGCGGGACGGGCGGCTGGGGCTCGTTCGGCTGGGGAGTCTCCCCGGGCCCGGGCAGCGACGGGGCCGTGGACGGAGACTGCTCGCCGGTCTCGGGAGGCAGCGTCACGGTGGAGGTGTGCTCCTCCACGGGGGCCGGTTTGGGCTCCGGCGGGGCGGGAGGAGGAGGAGCGGGCTCCTCGGAGGCAGCCGAGGCGATCGGCTGGACCTGATTCGACTCGCCGGCGCTCGCGGCCGTCGGCGCAGGCTCGGGCGCGGGCGCCGGCGCGACCTTGGGCACAGGCTTGGGAGCAGCGTTGTGACTGAGCCCCGCGAGCTTCGGCGACCGCGCGGCGCGCGGCACGGGCGTACGGCTCGCCGGCGCCGCCACAGCGACCTTGCCCGAGCTCGCAGCGTGCCGTTCCCCGGTGACGTGGCGTACCTCCACGGCACCTGCGGTAACTATCGCCGCGGCCGCTACCCCGGCTGCGGCCTTCGTGGCGATCGTGCCGATCCCCGCCGAAACGGCGCCGCCGGCGGA
The DNA here is from genome assembly GCA_035264265.1 of Thermoleophilaceae bacterium. Taxonomy (GTDB): domain Bacteria; phylum Actinomycetota; class Thermoleophilia; order Solirubrobacterales; family Thermoleophilaceae; genus DASXBA01. The sequence continues at coordinate 16,083 of DATFQM010000090.1, read as the reverse complement.
CACGCCGCCCGCAGCGGTCGCCGCGGTGCCGGCGATCCCGGCGGCGCCCGTGGTGGCGCCCCCCGACGCGGTCGCGCCCGACGCGGCACCCCCGAAGCCAAGCTTGGCCAGCGAGAGCTTCTTGAGAAAGACCAATGGGCCGATCGGATAGACGGAGGCGAGCACGCGGGTGGTCTTGCGCAGCTCGCCCCTGAAGACCCGGCAGCGCTCGCAGGAACGCACGTGGCGGCGCGCCGGGGGCGAGGTCTTGGCGAGGCCCTCCGCTACCTGGCCGAGCTCGAGTCGCACCTCCTCGCAGGTCAAGAGCCGGGCCTCGGCTGCCTCGGCAAGGGACACCCGCGCCCGCACAAGTAGGGACTTGACGCTGGGCACGGTCGTGTCCATCGCCACCGCGATCTGGTCGTAGGAGAGGGCGTCGATCTCGCGAAGGAGGAGCGCCGTGCGTTGCGTCTCCGGAAGCTCGTGCACGTCCGAGACGAGGTGGAGGAAGTCCTCGCGCTTGTGGACGGTGTCGGCCGTGGTGGCGCCGCCGTCCCGCTCGAAGACGTCCATCGAGTCCTGTCCCGACGGCTGCGGACGGCGCAGGTGGTTCAAGCACCGGTTGCGGGCGATCCGGTACAGCCACGGTCGTGCGTTGATCGGCCTCTCATCGGCGCAGATGGCGTTGAAGGCGGCGGCGAACACCTCCTGCAGCACGTCCTCGGCGTCCTCCTGGCAGCTGAGCATGTGCCTGCAGAAGGCCAGGAGCCGCGGCTGGTAGCGCTGCACCAGCGCTTCGAAGGCGCCGTGGTGACCTCGCCGGGTGAGGGCAATCAGCTTGTCGTCGCCCTGCAGCCTGAGGAGAGGCGAGCGGCCCGCGAGTGCCGGCAGCCGTGTGGTATGTCCGAGTGCGGAGGCTTCCACGCCGAAACCCGCGGACCGAGAGTCCGGTGCGGAGACACCGTAGCAGCGGCCAAGTTGCGCTGCCGCCCTACGATTGGGGTGCCCGGGTGGCGGAACTTGGCAAGACGCTGGGGGCTTAAACCCCCCTGCCCTTCGGGGCGTGCGGGTTCGAATCCCGCCCCGGGCACTGGTTTTTCCCTGGGTGGGATACTGAGGCCCTGATGCCCAGGCGCGCCATCAGAGCGCGAATCGCGGCGCCCGACGACCCGCGGAGGTAACCCGCTTTGGCCAAGATCGTCTTCGTCCCCATCAGCGTCATCGGAAGCCTGATCGCCGGTTTCCTCGCCAAGAAGATCTTCGAACAGGTCTGGGGGCTGATCGACGAGGAGGAGCCGCCGGAGAGCGAGCACCGGCGGGCCTCGTGGGGGAAGCTGATTGTCGCCGCGGCGCTCGAGGGAGCGATCCTCCGGGCCGTCCGCATCGTCGCGGACCACAGCTCGCGGAAGGCCTTCGCCGGCGTCACGGGGAGCTGGCCGGGAGCGGAGGAGCCCGAGCCCGAGTAGGGCCGGTCCGTCTTAGGGCGGGCTTAACACTGCGCTGGCCCGGCAGGGGGAAAACGAGAAGAAGCGGCCGCCCTGCTTCGTCGCGCCGCCGTCGCTGTACAGCGGCAAGTCGTTCACGATCCTGCAGCGCGGGGGTAGCGCCGAAGAAGGACCGGCCCGGCGTCCGCGAAGTGAGCGGCGGGTCCGCCGTCGACCCACACCCCGGCGACCCGCTCCACTAGCTCGCCGCCCGGCGACCCGAGGGCACGATTCGAGACAATCCAGCTATGCCGTTCGCTGCGCGGAAGCTCTACCGACGGCTCGGCAGGAACTACCTCTGGCTGTATGTCGGCTTCGAGGTGACCAGCGCGCTCGTCATCGCGGCCGCCACCGTCGGACTGTTCGCCCTCTACACGCAGCCCTCTCATGCGGAGTTCTGGCGGATCTTGGCGGTGGCGGAGATCTTGGTCTCGCTCGCGCTCGTCTACACGGTGGCCAAGGCGATCAAGCTCGCCAAGCCGCTCTCGGACTGGTTGAGCGGCGGCCGCAATCCCCACGGTGCCCTGGACGCCTGGCTGACCGCTGTCTCGATCCCGCGGCGCCTGGTCTTCGTGGGAGGTTGGAAGCCGTTCGCGCTCATCTCGCTCCCTGGCGCGATCTTCTATACGGTCGAGCTCGGGCTGCCCGCCTATAGCGCGCTGATCCTCTTCGCCGGCGCCTGTGTTGCGGTGGCGTACGCCGGGGTGCTGCACTTCTTCGGCTCCGAGCTCTTCCTGCGGCCGGTTGTGGAGGACATCGCCAGCCTGCTCCCGCGCGATTTCGCCGGGCAGTTGGCGGGGGTGCCCCTGCGCTGGAAGCTGCTCGGGGCACTGCCCATCCTCAGCGTGGTCACGGGCGTCGTGACGAGCGGCCTCTCCACCGACGGCGGCACGTCCCTGAACGACCTCGGTCTCGACGTCGTGGTGGCGATCCTCATCGCCTTCACCGTCGCCCTGGAGATGACCATCCTGATAACGAAGTCGGTGGTGGGCCCGGTCAACGACCTGCTGGAGGCGACCAAGCGCGTCAGGCGCGGCGACCTGGAGGCGCGCGTGCCTGTCACCTCGGGCGACGAGCTGGGCACGCTGGCGGGGAGCTTCAATCAGATGATGCAGGGTCTCTCCGAGCGCGAAGCTCTCAGGCAGGCTTTCGGCAGCTACGTCGATCCCGAGGTGGCGGAGCGGGTCCTCGACGAGGGCGAGCTGCTCGAGGGACAGGAGCGCGAGGTCACCGTCATGTTCGTCGACGTGCGTGACTTCACCCCCTTCGCCGAGCGCTCGAGCGCGCGGGAGACCGTCAGCTTCCTGAACGACTTCTTCGACACGGTCGTGCCGGTCGTGATACGCCGTGGCGGCCACGCCAACAAGTTCCTGGGTGACGGGCTCCTGTGCGTGTTCGGCGCCCCCGAGCGCCTGCGCGACCACGCCGACCGCGCGCTCCAATGCGCGCGCGAGGTCGCCGCGGCCGTCGACGACCGCTTCGGCGGGAGGGTCGAGATCGGCATTGGGCTCAACTCCGGACCGGTCGTGGCGGGCTCGGTCGGAGGTGGCGGCAGGCTCGAGTTCTCCGTGATCGGCGATCCCGTGAACGTGGCTGCTCGGGTGGAGGCCGCCACTCGCGGGACCGGCGACACCATCCTCGTCACTGAGACAACCCGGCGCCTGCTCGAGCGCTCCGATGGCGCCCTCGAGCCGCGCGGCGCAATCGAGCTGAAGGGAAAGTCCGAGCCGATTCCTCTGTACGCCTGCCCGAGCTCCCCGGACGAACGCTCGATCTCCCAGGAAACGCGCCTTACCGCGGAGGCATAGGCCGCCGGTATCGGCGGTTGGCGGCGGCGGGAGCCGGCCCGTCCGATACCCGCTCAGGCGTCGCGCGCCAGCTCGTCGGCGGCCTCGACGACCGCGTCCGGCCTGTCCTCGACGACGAAGTGGGCCGCGTCGTCGAGCTCTACGATCTTCGCGTCGGGTAGGAGCTCGCGCCATTGCTCGAGGAAGACGGGCTGGAACACTCGGTCGCGCATTCCCCACAGCAGAGTCACCGGCACTTCGAGCGCCGGCAGCTGCTCGTGGATGCCAGACATCAGGGGAGCGCTGGCGTCGCGCTCGGTAAGCGGTATGTCGCGCTGGAAGGCGAGCGTCCCTACGCGCGACCAGTAATCGGGGAAGGGTGCTCGGTAGGCGCCCATCATCACGGGATCAACCTCCCGGTTGGCCATGCCGCCGGGGATCGCCTCCACGAACAGGTTGCCGGCCAGCGCCAGGATCTCGCCGAGACCCTCCGCCCGGAACTCCCGCAGGAAGGGCGGCAGGAAGCTCGGTAGCTCCCAGGCCCAGGTGTTCATGAGCAGCACGCCATGTAGGCGGTGGCGCCGCTCCACCAGGGCGCCGAGCCCGATCGGGCCGCCCCAGTCGTGGGCCACAAGTACGACGTCACGCAGGTCGAGCCCGTCGATCAGCGCCCTCAGGTTCTGCACGTGCGTGCTCAGGGAGTAACTGCCGAGCCTGGACGGCTTGTCGGAGCGGCCGAAGCCCATGTGGTCCGGAGCGACGCAGCGGTGACCCCGGGCCACCAGCTCGGCAATCGGTCGCCGATACATGTAGCTCCAGGTGGGGTTGCCGTGGAGCATCAGCAGGGTGGCGGCGTCCCGAGCGCCCTCGTCGACATAGTGCAGCCGCACGTCGCCGGCGTCGAACCAGCGCGGCTCGAAGGGGAACGTACCTTCGAAGTCCCCGCTCAGAGCCGCCTCCATTGCCCGGCTATATAGCATTGCCTCGCGGTGTCCGCCGAGACCGAGAAGGCCACTGCCTTGCACGGCGGCCGGCTGGTGGCCAAGCGCCTCGGCGCTCACGGCGTCTCCAAGCTGTTCACCCTCTCCGGCGGTCACCTGTTCTCGATCTACGACGGCTGCAGGGAGGAGGGGATCGACATTGTCGACACCCGCCACGAGCAGTCGGCCGCGTTCGCCGCCGAGGGGTGGGCCAAGGCCACGAGGGAGCCGGGCGTCTGCGCGCTGACCGCCGGGCCGGGGGTAACGAACGGAATGAGCGCGATGGCGTCGGCATTTCAGAACGCCTCCCCGCTGCTGGCGCTCGGCGGTCGCGCGCCGGCGGCCCGCTGGGGGCAGGGCTCGCTCCAGGAGATCGATCACGTGCCTTTCGTCGCGCCGGTCACCAAGCTCGCGCGCACGGCCGAATCGACCGCCGACATCCCGTCGCTCGTCGACGACGCCCTGCACGTCGCCCTCGAGCCGCCCACCGGGCCCGCCTTCCTCGATTTTCCGCTCGACCAGGTCTTCATGGAGGCCGACGTTGACGCCGACGAGCCCGCGTGGCTCCCTGATCCCGCCAGCCGACCCGCAGCCGACGGGGTAGATAGGGCCGCCGAGCTGCTGCGCGGCGCCGCCCGGCCGGTGGTCATGGCGGGGACGGGCCTCTACTGGGCCCACGCCGAGCACGCGTTGCGGGAGCTCTGCGAAGAGCTCCAGCTCCCTGTTTTCCTGAACGGCTTGGCGCGCGGCTGCGTGCCGGCTGACCACCCGCTGTTCCTCTCCCGCGCGCGGGGAACGGCGCTCAAGGGCGCCGACGTGGCGCTGGTCGTAGGCGTTCCGATGGACTTCAGGCTCGGCTTCGGGGGCTCGTTTGGCGACCAGACCGAGATCGCGGTGATCGGTTCCTCGCCGCCGGCCAACCCGCACCCACGGCAGCCGGCCGCGGAGCTGTACGGTGGCGTGGCATGCACGCTCGAGGCCCTCCGCGGGGCGGTCGGCGGCCCGGACCGGGCGGCGTGGATCGCGGAGCTGCGCGAGAGCGAGAACGAGAAGCGCGCCGCAGAGCAACCGGAGCTCACGGACGAGCGTGCGCCGCTGCATCCGCTGCGTGTCTACCAGGAGCTGAGCCAGGTGCTCGACCGCAACGCCGTCGTGATCGGCGACGGTGGCGACTTCGTCTCGTATGCGGGACGGGTGATCGAGACCTACGAGCCAGGTTGCTGGATGGATCCCGGGCCCTACGGGTGCCTGGGGGCGGGGCCGGGCTACGCCATGGCCGCGAAGCTGGCGAGGCCTGACAGCCAGGTCTGCCTGCTGCTCGGCGACGGCGCCTTCGGCTTCTCCGGGCTCGAGTTCGACAGCCTGGTCCGCCACGGGATCCCGGTGGTGGGCGTGATGGGCAACAACGGCATCTGGGCGCTCGAGAAGCACCCGATGGAGTTCCTCTACGGCTACTCGGTGGCGGCCGAGCTCCAGCCCGGCTGTCGCTACGACGAGGTGGTGGCCGCGTTGGGCGGACACGGCGAGCTCGTGAAGCGCCCCGAGGAGCTTCGGCCGGCACTCGAACGCGCCTTCTCGTCCGGCAAGCCGGCGCTCGTGAACGTGCTCACGGATCCGGCCGTGGTGTACCCGCGCAGCGCGAACCTCGCCTGACCGGGCATCGAGTTCACCCGGGGTCCCCTTGAAGACGAAACCGCCGGCGTCTTGCCGGCGGTTCCGAATAACGGCCCCATCAGGACGGGCAGGGGTACGTGCCATGAAAGGGCCTGGCGGTTCGGACGGCGGGAGGCGCCGATACGATGCGGCTTCGCCCGAACCTATGTACCGGGCAGAAGCCGACGGGTTTCGCCGCACGGCATCTCCACCCAGCGCCGACCACTATAGACGACGGGACGGCGTTCCGCCAGGGTGAGGGGGGATTCGTCTCATACATACGTCTAACCCGTCACCCTCTGGGGGCTCACTGGGTCACCCCGCTGCGTCGAGGGCCGCGCCGTGCAGGATGTCCGCCTCGCTCGTCTCCATCCTGTCCAGCCCGAAGGCGCGCATCGACTCGATGAGGATCGCGCCACCGGCGACGATCGTGGGTGCCCGGTCGGGATGCAGCCCGGTGACTTCACGCCGCTCCGCCAGCGGGACGGCGGCGAGCATCGTGCACATGGATTCGCAATTTCCGAGCAGCAGCTCGTAGCCGTGCACGCGCTCGGGGTCGTACGGTTCGAGCTGCTGGTCGATCGCGGCCAGCGAGGTTGCCGTCCCGGCCACCGCGATCCCCCGGATCACCCTCTCCCGCGGCTCCGCCGGGACTTCCTCTTCGACGATCGCCCGGGCGTCACGGCGCAGCTCAGCGAGCTGCTCCGGGGCCGGAGGGTCGTCGCGGAGGTGCCGCTCGCTGTGCCTCACCGAGCCCATCCGTGTGGAGGCGTGGAAGTCGGGGTCGCTCCCTGGCAGCCCGATGACGAACTCCGTGCTGCCTCCCCCGATGTCGATGACGAGCGTCTCGTCGGCCGGCCTCCCCGAGGTGGCGCCGAGAAAGGTGAGCCGTGCCTCCTCGTCTCCGGGGATGGTGCGTGCATCGATGCCGAAGCGCTGCTGGAGCAGGTCCCGGAAATCCGGGCCGTTTTCGGCGTCGCGCACCGCGCTCGTGGCCAGCGCGACGATCCGCTCCGCGCCGCGGCGGTCGACTGCCTTGCGGTAGTCGGCCAGCACGTCCACCACGCGGCCGATGGCCTCGTCCGACAGCCGGCCCGCGGCATCCACACCCTCGCCCAGCCGGGTGACGTTGGTGCGCCGCTCGAGTTCCTCCACGGCACCGTCCGCGACGTCGCCCACGAGGAGCCGGGTGGAGTTGGTCCCCAGGTCGACTACGGCGATCCGCTGCGACGCCACCATCGGGGACCGTACACTCCAGACGGTGCTCGGCATTTCCAGGCATCGCGGGACGACCCATCCCCCCGAGCGCGCAGACGCGTTTGCCGACATCAGCCTGCCGAACCACGAGGGCGAGCCTGTCCGCCTGGGAGACCTCTGGGCGAAGCGACCGGCGGTGCTCGTCTGGCTGCGTCACTACGGCTGAGTGCACTGCCGCGACCACGCGGTGCAGTTGCACCGCGCCCGCGAGGAGTTCGAGGCCGCCGGCGTCTCGCTCGTGTTGATCGGTCAGGCAACGCCGCGGCACGCGGCCCGCTTCCGCCGCACGATGGACATAGCGCTGCCCGTTCTCGCAGACGAGAAGCGAAAGAGCTACAAGGCGGCAAGCGCGAAGGTCGCGAGCTTCGGCGAGCTGCTCGGGCCGAAGAGCGTTTCAGCGGGCATTGGGCGCTTGCTGCGCTCTGGCGGGCGCATCCGCCAGGGCCGCACGATCGGGCACCCTGCCCAGCTGGGCGGGGCGATGGTGATCCGCCCCGACAGCACGGTCGCCTTCGCGCACATGTCCGAGGACGCAAGCGACAACGCGTCCGCCGAGCAGCTCCTCGAGGCCGCTCACGAGGCGAAAATACGCCCGCAAACGCCCGTCTCGCGGGGTTGACGCTTTGCGGCCGGTTGCTAGGGTTTCAACGGCGACGCGGGGTGGAGCAGTCAGGTAGCTCGTCGGGCTCATAACCCGAAGGTCGCGGGTTCGAATCCCGCCCCCGCTATCCGCGAAGCCCCCGCAAACGCGGGGGTTTCGTCGTCCTGTACCAGGCGCCCCGGGTCATAGGGGTACCGCCGTGGTACCAACGCTCAGCGCGTAAGCCCTTGGGCAGAAAAGTTGTCCGCCCACAGGGCCGGTGACCCCGAGGTCACCAAATCTGGTGGGACCATGGGGCGGTGCCAGAGGCAGCGCGACAAGTCGAGCGCAATAGGGAGATTGCGGCCGCCCGCGGGGCCGGAGCCCTCGTAGACAGCGCGGACGCCCGGCTCCTCGGAACGGGGATATACCCGCACGTCGGGGTCCATCGCTCGGAGCCAGGCCGTCGCGTCGCCCTCAACGGTGGCCTTGGCGACGGCCTGGAGTGTCTCCACGTTCTCCCGCGAGATCGCCTACTCCGAGGGCTAAACGACCTGGAAGTCGTACCGCGATGCGATTCGACCGATTTCCTCTGGACTCGGCGTGCCCTCAGCGAGCGCCGCGGCAAGGTCGCGCATGTAGTTCTCCCAGCCCGCCGGCGTGTTGAAGTTCAGGAGGCGGACCTGCGTCGCGCCTGGGTTGCTGAAGGTGTGGACGACGCCGGGCGGCACGCAGACGAAGCTGCCTTCGGTGAGCTCCAGTGTGTCGTCCCCGAGGCGCATCGTCAACGTGCCCTCCAAGACGTAAAACATGTCGTGAAGGTGCTCATGGACGTGCGGCGGTGGGCCCGAGAAGCCCGGTTCAAACGTTCCCTCACCGAGGTAGAAGGAGTCCCCTGTGTCCTCGCCGGTCGCCTTGATAGTGACCATCGTCGGGCCGCCGATTCGCTCTCCCTCGCCTGGCCCATGAACTACTGCTTTCACCGCCACTGCTCTCCTCTCTCCTGCGACATCGCCAGCCAAGTCTCCACCGCCAACGTAGGCTCTGCAAATGCCGAGCGCCGAGCTAAGCCGCCGCGTCGAGAAGGTCGTCGGCCTGTCCGCTCACAACGGCAACGCGCGCCGCGACCGTGGGCGACGGCGCGCGAATGCCGAGTTGTTCAGGCGCCCGCCTCTGCTCCGGCGGCGGCCCGCTCGATGAACGAGATGAGCTTGTCGAAGGCCGCGTCGAGCTCTACGAGCGGCGTCACCTCGTAGGCGACGAAGGGCGACATCGGGTAGTCGAGGAGCCGGTCCATAAGCTCCTCGTGCGAGTCGACCTCGCTGATGCTGCACCCCCCGCCGTGCGGATACGCGTAGCAGCACTCGATCCAGCCGTCGTCGAGGGCCGCTTGGAGCCACTCCTGGGAAGCTCGGGCCACGTCGGCAGGCGGCGGCATCGGTCCCGGCTTGACCGTGGTCAGGAACTTCATGTGGGACCTCCCGGTCCGGGAACGAGTCGACCCGACTTTCCCACTTGGCGCCCGCCCGCGCAAGCCGACGACGGACGCCGCCCCGCCGAGGGGGCCGCCCGGACCTTAGCCGCCGCGTGGAGAGGGTCGTCGGCTACGAACCGCTTGTGGAGATGGATGACCGGCAGCGCCGCGGAGTTCCAGGAGGCGCTGCTGGACGCGGATAGCTTCGACGACCTGCCTGGGAAGTGGCAAGCGGCGATCCTGGAGGCGGAACAGAACCGGCGGAAGCTCCGAGTCGTCACTGGCGACTAGCGCCAGACCCCGAATTCCCCCTCCGCTAACGGAGTAGGTAGTACGGACGGCACAGCAGTTTGTGCCTGAACTCGTGCCGACCAAGTCCCACCTAGTAGTGCTGCCTCAGCCGTAGGACTCCGCGATGTGTATGACCCAGGACGCGACTGACAAACCGGGCTCGCGCATAGGCCAAGCCGGGGAGACCGTCTTGCCGGTACTTGCGCCGGTAGAGGGTGACACGAATCCTTCCACGGATACCGCCGTTGTTAAGAGTGATGCCGCGTCCGTAGCTGGTGGCTCCACCCCAACTGCGCCAACGCATCCGAGCTAGGTCTATCTGCTGATAGCCGTAAACCCCGCCGATGGTGCAAGTGCGCGGATGCAGCCGCATCTTGAACCAATAGGACGAATAGTCGACGCAGGGCACGTAATCCCTGGCTGATGTTTGCGACGGGGCCGCCAGAAGCGACTTCCCGGGCATTTGCCGAACCTAGTAGATGGCCTCCGGTCTATCGCGCGCGTACGAGGGCGGCCTCACGCCTGCGCCGCGATTGGCGGGCCGACGACCGTGACCTCGGGGATCGGCTGCAGCGCCCACTGCGGCGGCTCGACCCCGGCCGCCTCGGCGGCGATGCGCGCCCAGTGGCGCTCGAAGCCCGCGGGCGTGCAGGTCAGCAGATAGCGCGCGGGCGCGTCGCTGTGATTGGCCAGCGTGTGGGGAGCGTTGCGCGGGGCGAAGGAGAGTTCGCCCGCGGCCTTCGTTTCGAGCTCGTCCTCGACCTGGAAGATCAGCTCGCCCTCGAGCAGGTAAAAGGCCTCGTCGAAGTCGTGCGTGTGCAGCGGCGGGCCGGCGCTGTGCGGCCGGACCACGATCTCGGTCACGGACAGGTGGCCGTCGGTCTCCTCGCTGCGCAGCAGGACGTTGGTTTGAAGGTTCAGCACGGATGGCATCGGTTTAGCTCCTTTCGGAGTCTGGTTTGAGGAGCAGTGCTCAGGTGCCGGCGGGCTGGAACAGCTCGATCGGGTTGCCGGCGGGGTCCTCGAGCAGGATCTGCTGACCGCCCGGGCCGCTGACGATGTCGTTGCGGAACGTCAGGCCCGCGGAACGCAGCCGCTCGACCTCGGCCGCGATGTCTTCGACGATGAAGTGGATGCGGTTCCAGCCTCCCGGCTCAGGGGTGCGGCCGTCGGGCATCGGCCGCCCGGCCGAGCTCTTGGGGCCGCTGAGCAGCAGCCGCAGGTTGCCGCGCACGACGTCGGCGAACGCGGGCGCAAAGTTGGTGCGCAGCGTGAAGCCGAAGTGGGTGGTGTAGAAGGCGACGGCGTTCTCGACGTCGTCGACCATGTAGCGGACGTGCACGAGCTCGTCAGGCACGTTCGGTCACCTCCCGGCTGGTGGTGGTCGGTTCGATTGCCTCGATGAGAAAGTCGATGCGGCTGCAAAGCTCGGCGGCGATGCGCTCGAACGCGGGCAGCGTCTCCTCGTCGCTTCCGGGTTCGCGCGCGGGGTCGGGGATGCTCCAATGGATCAGCTCGGGTCCGCCGGGAAACTCGGGGCAGACCTCGCGCACGCGATCGCAGAGGCTGATCACGTAGTCGAAGCGCTCGCCGGCGAACTCGCTCAAGTGCTTGGAGCGACGCCCGTCGAGGTCGATGCCGCGCTCGCGCATCACCCGCACCGCGTTGCGCTGCAGCGGCCTGGGGTGACTGCCCGCGCTGGCGGCGCTCACCGCGCCACCGGACAGCCGCTGGCAGAGCGCCTCGGCGATCTGCGAGCGGGCGCTGTTGCCCGTGCACAGAAAGAGCACGCGCGCGAGCGCGGGGCGGCGTCCGCGCCTCGCGCCTGGGCGCGGGATCGGCGCCAGGCCGGGGTGCAGCGACGCGCCGGCGCTCGAGAGCAGCTCGCCGCAGCGGGGCAGATCGAGGACGTAGTAGGTGTCACGGCCGTCGGCGGCGCTGCGCCGCATCGAGACAAGGCCACCGTCGCGCAGCTGGCGCAGGTGGTAGGAGACCAGGCTCTGGCGCCGGCCCGCCAGCTCGCAGAGCTCGCCCACGCGCCGATCGCCGCGGGCCAGCTCGCTCAGCAGCCGCCACCGCAACGGGTGCCCCGCCAGCCGCAGAAACCGCGGCGGTGAACTCTCGCCATGTCCCGCGGTGGCGATCACCCGAGGGGATAATACATCAATGTAATTTGATGCGTCTGCGGCCCCACTGATCGTCGACGGACCTGCCGGCGGCCAGGGCGTCCACGGCACTCGCGGTTGACGCCCTGGCGCGAGGCACTTGTGATGTTCGGCGACGACGACCTAGTCACCATGAAGCACGTCGAGGCGACCTAGAGGGGGATCCCCGACGCCGAGCTGGCGATCGTCCCCGGAACCTCCCACTTCCTGCTGCAAGAGAAGCCGGCGCTGTGCAACCGCATAATCGCCGACTTCCTCCTAAGCGAACCGGTCCCGGGCGTCGCTCGAATCCGCCGCGCCCCAGGCGGCACTTGACCGTGCTCGGCGGCAGCGGTTCGCGTGACGTTGCCGCCACGGGCCCCCGGACTCCGCGCGATGCAGGCCGCTCGCGAGGAGGACGAGGAATGCGAGCAGGCCGGAGCGCCACCGTAGGGAACCCGATCCAGATCTGGCCTGTGTTCTCGGTGGAGTAGGAACTCGCTCCCGGGGTCGTTATTCGGCCGCCGCTTGGGCGAGCTGCACGTGCTTGAGTTCGACCTCCCCGATGCACTCCCGTGGTGGCTGCGCGGGGATCAGCACAGCGGCCAGGATCGCTCCGGCGCCCGAGACCGCGGCCGCCACCAGGCACGCCGCCTCGAATCCGTGGAAGAAGGCGCCGGCGGCGGCGTCGTGAAGTGCCTGGCCGAGGTCTGCGTGGCCACCCGCCTGAAGTCGAGCAGCTGCGCCGAAGGCCTCGCCGACTGATCGATGAGCGGTGCTGGCGACGGTGTCCGGAACGTCCACGGCGAGGGTGGTCGTGAGCCGGCTGGCGTAGAGGGATGCGTAGATGCTGCCGATCACGGCGACCCCGAGCGTCGCGCCCAGGATCCGAGTGGCGTCGTTGATCGCCGAGCCGATGCCTGCCCTGGCACGCGAGACGGCTCCCATGATGGATTCCGTCGCCGGCGCGCTGGTCAGGCCGATCCCGGCGCCGATCAGCACCATCTGCCCGGCAATCGTCAGGTAAGTCGTGCTCGCGGATGCGGATGAGGTCCAGATGAGTCCGACGGCCAGCGACACCATGCCGGCGGCGACAACGAGCTTCGTGCCGGCTCGCACCGCCAGAGCTGTGCCGAGGACCGAGGTGATCCCGACCATCGTTGCGACCGGCAGCAAACGCACCCCGGTGTCAAGCGGTCCGTAGCCCTTGAGGAACTGGAAGTAGAGCGTGACGATGAAGATGAAGCCCATGAGCGAGAAGAAGGTGATCGCCACGGCGCCGCTTGCGGCGCTGAAGCGCAGGTTCTTAAAGAGCCCGACATCGAGCATCGGTGCCGGGGTGCGCCGCTCCCATGCCACGAAGGCCACCAGGAGCACCGCTGAGATTACGAGCCCGACAACGCTTCGCGTCGCGTCCCAGCCGTGGTTTGGTGCCTCGATGATCGTGTAGATCAGCAGCGCCATCGCCGCCGTCGACAGGACGAGTCCAGGTCGGTCCGCCGGCGGCGCCGCGGGATCGCGTGAGGTTGGCACCGTCCACGCCACCAGGATCGCCGCCGCCGCGGCGATCGGGGCAAGGGCGAAGAAGACGCTCGACCACGAGAAGTGCTCGAGCAGCCATCCTCCGACGATCGGGCCTGTGGCGATCCCGACGCCTGTCGTCGCTCCCCAAAGCCCGATCGCGCGCGCTCGTTCCCTCCGCTCGGTGAAGACGTTGGTGAGCAGCGAGAGCGTCGCGGGGAAGATGAGCGCAGCTCCGAGCCCCATGACCGCCCGGGCGGCGATCAGCTCGCCGGGGGTGTTGCCGAGTCCTCCGGCGATCGTCGCAGCGCCGAAGACGCCCAAACCCGTCAGCAGCACGCCCTTTCGGCCCAGTCGATCGCTGAGGTTTCCCGACGCGAGCACGAATGCCGCGAACACGAGGTTGTAGGCGTCGACGATCCACTCGAGCTGGGTGTTCGAGGCGTGAAGCTCGCGCACCAGGGTCGGCAACGCGACGTTGACGATCGTCGTGTCGAGGTTGATCGCAAACGCCGCCAGGAGCAGCGACACGAGAATCAGCTGCTTGTGGGCCTTACTCGTTGCCATCGAGACCACCCCGCGCTCGAAGCGACTGGTTGCTCGCGGAGCTTATACCAAGAAATCCAAGTACTCAAGCTACATCTCCAAGTTACGTGACCAATGTTTGGTTACGCCACTATGATTTCTACGCATGGCGAGATCGAGGGACGGGTCCGCAAAGAGCTATGGCCAGTACTGCGGCGTTGCCCGCGCGCTCGACGTGCTCGGCGAGCGGTGGACCCTGCTTGTCGTCCGCGAGCTGCTGATGGGTCCCAAGCGGTACACCGACCTGCGCGACGGGCTGCCGGGCATCGCGACCGACCTGCTCACGGCCCGCCTTCGCACACTCCAGGACGCCGGGCTCGTCAGGCGCCGCCAGCTCCCGCGGCCCGCGCCGGCAACCATCTACGAGCTCACCGAGAGCGGCCGCTTAGTCGCGCCGGCGCTGCTCGCGCTCGGGCGGGTCGGCCTGTCGATGCTCGGCGCGCCGGAGGCTGGGGAAGAGCTCCGGCCCGAGCTCATCGCGCTGTCGCTCCGTCTCAGTTTCCGGCCCAGCGAACTCCCCGACCTAGACGAGAGCTATCAGCTCGAGATCGACGAGGAGCCGTTCGTGATCACCGTCAGCGGGGGGACGGTTGACACTGCGCCCGGAACGATCCCCGACCCGGCGATGACGCTCGCGACCGACTCAGCCACACTCGTCGCCATGCTGCGCCGCGAGGTCACGCCATCAGATGGACTCGCCGACGGCCGGGCCCAGCTCAACGGCGACGCAACCGCGCTCGAACGCTTCATCGATGCCTTCGCTTACCCCACCGGCTAGGCGAGTCGACCATTGATCCGCAGCGCCCAGACCGGGTGGATCGGGTGACTCCGGGCGCTCGTCCAGCGCAGGCGGAACAGCTAAGCGCGTCGGCTCGAAGCCTTCAATCGCTATTCATCCGGTGCTTCGGTAGCAGGCGTGGAATCAGTCGAGGTCCCCGCGTAGTGCGTAACGACACACGAGCACGCCGTTGTCGAACAGGCCGTGCTCCAGCAAGTCGCACCGGAGCGGATCGGCGAGCGGGGCGAACAGCGGTCATCCCTGAGCCGAGTATGACGGGGTGGTAGTAGAGAAAAGCTCGTCGAGGATCCCGTGCCGGAGAAGTTGCGTCCCAAGCGTCGCTCCGCCGACGGCGATCTCGCCGTCGGTCTGCTCGCCACCGAAAAGCCCGGGCTCGAAGCCCATCGTCCAAGAACCGGCCTGCCCAGCCTGCGTTCTCCCAGGAAGCCCCCGTCCCGGTCAGCTGAACGTAGGGTCCGACCCGGACGTCAGCTTCCGAGTCGGATTTTCATCCCCCGAGAAGCAGAAGCAACGGCACCGGGCGCGGACGATCCTCCCGGCGCCGAGCGACCACCCGTCGGCCGGCGGGCGCGCGACTCGTTCGGCCAGAGATGAGTGTCGATCCCTAGGAGGTAGGTGGAGGTGAACGCCGAGGTTGGGTCCGACTTCGGCCCAGCGCCGAGATCATCAACACTGTCCATCACCGCAGGGCGCCGATGATCTCCGCCACGGCCGGGCTCAGACTCTGACCATGACCCTCCCGGCCGGGACCGGCCACCGGTCCGTGGCCAACTGAGTCGCGAAGGCGAAGTCGCCCACGTGATCGCTCCATGCCAGGAGCAATCACGAGCGCCTCGGCCTGCCTGTTATCGCCAAGGGCCGAAAGAGAAGCGGGCGAGGGCGGTGCGACCCACCGGCCCGGCGCCTGTTCGCTCTCGGCGCCGAGCGATCACGAGCGGCCGCCGCGCGCGTGTTACTCGATCGCGCCGGAAGGGGTAACGGCACCGCAACTCGCGCGGCAGCCGCCCGCAGTGGTCTCAGCGGGGCCCGGCAAGTCCGGGCTCGGCGGATCGACAAACGGGCGGCCTCGTCCACTCCGACACCCGGTGAGAGACTTCACTTGATGTCCGTCTCCGCGGCCAATCCTGAGCTCGCCCGCAGCGTCCTTGATGCATGGAACGCCGGGGACGTGGAGGCCATCGCCGCGTTATGCCATCCCGAGTACGAGCTCCGGACGTCGGGCGTCTACCCGGGGCTGAAGCCCGTCTACCATGGCCGCGCCGGCTTCCGGGAGTTCTGGTGGGACTGGGCCGAGCTCTGGGAGGGCTTGATCCTCGACGTAGAGGAGCTGTGGGCCGAGGGTGAGCGCGTCCTTGCGCTCCTCACCTTCCGGGCCCGAGGTCGCGACGGGGTCGAGGTGCACCGACCCGCCGCGAGCTTGAGCGTTGCTCGTGACGGGCTCGTGTTCCGCCAATCGATGTTCGGAAGCTGGGAGGAGGGGCGACAGGCCGCGGACCTGGACGATTGAGCGCCCCGGCTCATCGGAACGCGAACCGACCGACGCGAGGGC
>DATFQM010000089.1:0-27546 GCA_035264265.1 Thermoleophilaceae bacterium | reverse complement strand
GACTTCCCCCGCCGGGGGTCGGGCAGTGCCATCGCCGGGTCCTCGCTGGAGCTGGAGGGCCTCACCGTGCACGCCGCGGTGTTCCGCTGGCGCGTCGAGGGCCGCGAGGGCGTCGGCGCCTACGAGCTGATGGTGCGAGCGGAGTCCCCCGCGGCAGCATGATCCGCGCGATCGTGTCGGACTTCGGCGGCGTCCTGACCTCGCCCTTGATCGAGGGGTTCCTCGCCTACCAGGAGCAGACCGGGGTGACACCCGAGGACCTCGGCAAGGCGATGGCGCGGGCGCAGGAGCGGGAGGGCGAGCATCCCCTGTTTCAGCTGGAGCGGGGCGAGATCAGCGAGGAGGAGTTCGGCAGGCGCCTGCAGGACACGCTCCCCGAGAACTTCGACCTGCGGCACCTGCGCGAGGTCTACTTCGAGCGGCTGCGGTCGAACGCTCCGATGATCGACTTCATGCGGGAGCTGCGCGGCCGGGGGCTGCGAATGGCGCTGTGCACCAACAACGTCCGCGAGTGGGAGCCCCTCTGGCGAGCGAAGCTGCCCGAGCTGGACGAGATCTTCGAGGTAGTCGTGGACTCCGCGTTCGTCGGTGCCCGCAAGCCGGAACGCCGGATCTTCGAGCTGACGCTGGAGCGACTCGGCGAGGGAGTGACCTTCTGGGAATGCCTGCTCGTGGACGACGTGGAGGTCAACTGCGACCGAGCCCGAGAGCTCGGGATGAAGGCCGTGCGGTTCGAGGAGACCGAGCAGACCATCGCGGCGATCGAACGCGAGCTCGGCTGAGGACGTCAGCCGGTGAGGGGGGTGAGGTTGCGGCGGCATCTGCGCGGAACGTCCGGGAGCCGACGCTCGAAGCGGCCAGGCGGTGGTTGAGGCGGAGGCTCTGCCAGAATACCTGCCCGGTCTGGCGGTCGGGAGGCGGGGAGCGGAGTCCGTGCGAGGAGTGAAGCGAACTCTTTCCGCAGTTTTCGTCTGCTGTCTCTTGCTGCCCGCATCCGGGTCCGCCTCCACGCAGACGAAGACCATCAGCGTAGGCCCCGTGACGGTCGGCGGCTATCAGGTCAAGTACGGCTTCCTGCCTGCGCCGCATCCACCGGGTAACGGCTATGTCACGCGGATGGACGTGGACGTCGTGGACGGCCCCGGGCCGGACGCGCGGCAGGTCCCGATCAGCCGCCTGATGCTGCACCACATCGTGTTCGTGAATCTGGCCCGGCGCGACCGTACCTGCGGGAACTTCACGAGCTTCGACTCGGTGTCGAAGCTCCCCGGCGCCGAGCGCTTCTACGCCGCCGGCGAGGAGCGGGCCAGGATGGTTCTGCCGAGCGGTTACGGCTATCCCTTCCAGCGAAGCGAACCGTGGTACCTCACGTACATGTTCATGAATCACAAGAACCGGGTGGACAGGGCCTGGATCCGCTACCACGTGACCTGGGAGACCACCCCCCAGACCGAGGTGCACCCCTACTGGCTGGACGTGAAGAACTGCCTCGCCGACCCCGTCTTCAACGTGCCAGGCGGCAAGCGGCGCGGCTCCACCTACAGGCGCTCGGCCACCTGGACCGCCCCAGAGGGCGGACGACTGGTGGCGGGCGGCGGCCACGTGCACGGCGGCGCTAAGAACCTCCAGCTGCGTCGCAAGGACTGCGGCGGGGCCCGCCTGTACACGTCCCGGCCCCTCTGGGGCAACCGCGACCACCCCTTCTACCGCGTGCGCCCGATCCTTCACGAGCCCGGACCGATCTTCATGAGCGGCTTCAACACCCAGACGGGGATCCCGGTGGCGCAGGGTGAGCGCCTCAGGCTGGACGCGAACTACGAGGACTCCCTCGTGCACACGCGGGTGATGGGGATCATGATCGTCTACATGGCGCCCGACGCATCGGTGCGCTCGCCTTGCGGCGGACTGCCTGACGACCTGGTCGACCTGCGCGCCGCGGGGCCGGGCCGCACCAAGTCTCCCCGCTTCCGGGTGCCGATCGTCGGGCTGAAGCAGGGCGTCGCCCGCGAGATAGCGAAGCCGCCCGGACGTCGCGTACGCCTGGGCCGCCGGGGGACGATCACGGTCGGGGACAGGTTCTTCCGCCGCCCGAACCTCTCGGTTCGCCGAGGCGCGACGCTGCGCTGGTTGTTCCAGGGCAACCAGATCCACGACGTCACCGTCGCCAACGGTCCGCGCGGGTTCGCTTCGCGCAACCTGCCGGCCGGGTACAGCTTCCGCAAGAAGCTCCGGACCCCCGGCACCTACCGGCTGTTCTGCGCGCTGCACCCCGTCTCCATGACCGCGACCATCAAGGTCAGGCGACGCTAGCCAAGGCGCCCGCGACGGCGGCACCGAGAAGACGAGACGCGGAGTTAGCGCTTTGAGGTGCGCGCCTGTGCTAACCGGGGTCAGCACGGCTTCGCGGCGGGCCTTACACCTCACGGCCTCGCTCTTCGCGCTAGTCCGCGTCTCTGCGCGCGAGTGAATAGAAGGCACCGGCCCCGGTCAAGACCCCCCGCCCCGGACAGCCCGCTAAGTGCGGGAAAAATGCTGGAGCTCAGGCGCCCCTTCGGGCGAGCTCCTCGCGTGCCTTCTTGCGGAAGCGGAGCATCTTGCGGAAGTTCAGCCGATAGCGGGCGACCACCGAGGCCGGCGGGAGCTCGAATCCGCCGACGAGCTTGTGCGGCACCAGCGTCCACTGCTCGCCCTCTTGAACGAGGTCGCCGCGCACCTGGAAATTGCGCTGCCAGGCAAACCGCGGGTGGTGGTCGTGCGTCGTGAGGCATGCCAGCCCAGGCTGGAGCGGCACCGCGAGCGGGGATCCGCCGAGCCGCACCCGGCGCGCCTCGGGATCCAGCCCGATCGGGAGGCGGACGGAGAACGGAAAGCCGTCCGGCGCCACGAGGGACAGCACCGCGGTCGGGTGGCGCTCGCCAAGCTCGTCCATGCGTTCGTCCCAGGCGGCCTGCCCGCCCTCCGCCGGCGCGTGCTCGCCTGGCGGCTCCTCGTCGTGGCCCGACCGGACCTCCTCCATGTGCGCGTCCAGCAGTTGCGGCTCGCGGGCCGCATCCCCCTGGGGCCACACGTAGATGCGCTCGGGCCGCACATGCACGTAGATTCGGGTGAAGTACCAACCGAACAGGGCGCGCACGGGCTTGGGGGGCAGCTGCGACTTGGTCGCGGGCAGCTTCTCCGTCGCTTCGCGCGTGTAGCGCTCGCGATTCGCCCCTAGGTCGCGGTCGTCCACCTCCGCGGTTCCCTGGACGAGCACCTGCGGCGGGTCCTCCAGCCCGCTCCCGGTGGGGTCGGAGAACAGCAGCGCGACCCTCGGGTTCGCCGCCGCGTCGTGGGCCTTCTTCGGGTAGCCGAGCCCGGTGGTCACGTCGATGCACGCGTCGCCTGGCGAGTAGTACGGGGTGACCGGCCAGGTGATCGGCTGTCCACGGCGATTGATCGTCGTGTACTCGGTCGTGATGAAGCGGTCGAAGACCCCCTGAATCTCCTCGGGCAAGGTGCCGGTCACGGGTGGGAATCTAGCGTCAGGGCAGGCACTCGCAACCCCGTCCCTTGTGGTAGGCGCGGTCGAGCGGCGGCCGCAAGCACCTGTCCTCTCTTGAGCTGAAATACCCGCGTCCGCTTCGGCGCCGAGCGCTGCGCGCGGCCGAAAACGACGACCCGGCGCTGCCGACGTGACAACGTCAGGCCATATCAGTTGTCGCTACCCAGTCGGTCCCAGCAGTAAAGGTCGATCGCCTCCGCCGCGAGCTCCATCAGCCGCCCGTCTGACAGCCAGGGCAGCACGGTGTCGAGTGCCTGGTCTTCGCTGATCCCGGCCTCGAAGGCGTCTTCGCCGCGAAAGCCGGCCGCTATCCGCAGCGCCTCCCGCCGGTGCTCGCCGAGGCGGGGGAAAGCGCCCAGGAGGAACTCCTTGTTGGCGATCGGCTGGCCGACCTCGAGCGACGCGTGCCAGGCCGCCAGCATCGAGAGATCGTCCTCGTCGAGGTCCTCCACCGCCTTGGCGTAGTGCTGGGCGAGCTCGTCATCCGGGATGTCATCAACCCAGGCGCGCACCACCTCCGCCAGCAGCTGCCGCCTGGCCTCGCGCCCGACGGTCTCCGCTACGACCCGGATGGCTTCCTGCGGCTCTATGAAGCAGAGAGGCATGACGCAATCGCAAGATAGGGGCGGGACCTGACGGAACGGGAGGGATTGCAGCGCTCTCGGCTGGAGGCGAGCGGGATCAGCCGGCGGAGCAGCGGCGAACGGTAGGCCGGTCTTTCGCCAAGGGGGTGTGGCACCTTTCCACGAATATGTCGGGGAAAGGCGCCATACCGCTCCAGCAGGGCGTTCCCAGGACCGCCAGCGGGCCCCTGGATCGCCCCCTTCCACCCGCCTGACGCTATGAGCGATCCCTAGGCGCCAGGGTGCGCTCTTCCTCCCAGCTGCAGAGGGCGGGCCGGCCCGGACAGTCGTGACAGAGCTCGGCATGGGGATCGGAGGTTGGGAGGAAGCGGCCCTCGACCAACCCCCGGGCAAGCTCACGAAGCTCGGCCTCGAGCCGCGGGGCGTCAGCGGCCTCGAACACCGCGGCCACGGGCTCTGTAGGTCGCTCGAGGAAGACGTAGTCGATCTCCACCCGCTCCGCACCGCTGCGCAGGGCGGCGAGCGCGTACACGAGCCGCTGGATTCCGTAGCGCTCCTCGCAGTACTCGGCCGGGTCTGCGCCCTCGAGCCGGTCGCTCTTGTAGTCGACCACCAACGTTCCCTGGTCCTCGAGCGCATGCACGTCGACCACGCCGTTCACCAGCAGGCTGCGGGCGGCCGCGGCGTCCGGGCTGAGCGTGAAGGCGAAGGGAAGCTCATTTCGTACGCGTCGGGCCGAGGCGAGGCGCTGGCGGAGGGGACTGGCGATGAAACCATCGACCATCGCCCGCAGGTCGGCGACGTCGCCGGCTCGGACAGGGGCGCCATGCCGCTCGATCAGAGCCTTCACCTGGGCCTCGGACGGGGCGCGCGGACGGTGCACGTCGAGGCCCTCAAGCAGCTCGTGGACGAGGCTGCCTCGAAGCAGGGCCGGCAGCTCGTCGGCGCCGCGCGGCTCGGGGGCGTCGGGCGCGATCGGAGTCCGGGCTCCCAGCGGCTCCCGGTCGTCCCCGAGAGCCGGCAGCCGCAACGCGCGCTCGAGGTAGAAGCGGTAGCCGCAGCGCTCGTAGCGCGTGAGGCCCGAGTAGCTCAGCCGGCTGAGGGGCAGGGCACGGGGTGCCGGGACCGCCCCGAGCTCGAGTGGCGGCGTGGCCTCGCCCAGGACCCGGGCAGGCTCGGGGCGTGCGGGGCGCCGGTCGCCCGGAGCCAGGAGCTCGTCGATGGTCTCGGGGGTGCAGCGCTCGTAGCGGACGCGAACCTCCCGGTCGTCCCAGGCGCCAACCGAGATCCCGCTCGCCTGGCCGCTGGGCAGATCCGGGCAGAACCCTCGCCAGACCCACCGCATCGGCTCCTGGAGCGCCTGCTCGTCAGGGAGCCTGGTGAGGTCCGTTGCGCCGCTGAGGAGCAGGTGCTCCTGCGCACGTGTGACGGCCACGTAGAAGATCCGCTTCTCCTCCTCCTCGGCGCGCAGGCGCTGCTCCTCCTTGATGCGCTCGAGCTCGTCGGTGTCGACGGGCGTACCGCTCAGCGACGCCAGCCTCAGCCCCAGGGTCCCGTCCTCGGAGATGCGCAGCGGGCCGCGCTCCTCGCGGCCGTCCTTGCCGAGGTCGGCGACGCAGACGACCGGAAACTCCAAGCCCTTGGCTCGGTGGATCGTCATAAGCCGCACGGCGTCGAGCTCCTCCGCCTCCAGCGGCGCCTCGCCCTCGCGCTCCTGGATCAGGTCGCGTTCCGCGACGAAGTCGATGAAGGCGCGCAGATCGCGGCCCTCGTCGGCCTCGAACTCCCGCGCCATCCGCATCAGCTTGCGCACATTCGCGAGTCGCCGGTCGCCGGCCGGCAGCGGGAGGACGCGACGGTCGTAACCGGTCAGGGTGATGGCGCGGTCGATCAGGGTCTCGAGCGAGACCCCCGGAGCCGCGCGGCGCTCCGCCTCGAACAGGGTCATGAAGTCGGCCACCCGGCGCCGATCGCGCTCGGGCAGGGAGTCGAGCAGCCCGTTCGAGCCAGCGTCGCGCAGGGTCCACCAGACATCGCGCCGGGACCGCCTGGAGGCGATTCCGAGCAGCGCGAGGGTGTCCAGCGAGCAGCCCACAAGCGGCGACCCGAGCACCGAGTACACGGCCAGCTCGTCGAGGGGGTTGGCGAGGGCCGCCAGCCAGTGGCGCAGGTCGGCCACCTGCTGCTGCGACCAGTAGCCGCGTCCACCCACCACGTGCGTCGGAATCCCCCGCTCCTCGAGCGCCCGCTCGTAGAACTGCATGTGGGTGGTCGCGCGGAGCAGGATCACGACGTCGTGCCAGGCGACGCCCTCCCGCTCGCCGAGCTCCGAGATCCGGCGTGCCAGCAGCCTGGCCTCCGCGGCGCGCCAGGGAGGCGCCGACCGGAGCCCCTGGCCGAAGAGCTCCTCGTCGCGCTCGAGCAGGGCCCTCCAGGCATCGCGGCCCTTGTCGGTGACGAGAAGCTCCACGCTCCCCGCGCGGTCCCGGGCGTCCGGCCCCGGCCGAAGCGGCTCGAAGTCGTCGCCCCAGACGGAGACGAAGGCCATGTCGATCGCGTCGAGCACTTCGCCGCGGGCGCGGAAGTTGATGGTGAGGCTTTCGGACCGGCTACTCTCGACCGCCTTTGCGTGGTGCTTTCGGAAGACGCCCACGTCCGCGTTGCGGAAGCCGTAGATGGACTGTTTCTCGTCCCCGACGCGGAAGAGGTTGTCGCGCTCGAGCAGCTTCAGCAGCTCGTTCTGGAGCGGGTTCGTGTCCTGGAACTCGTCGACGAGAACGTGGCTGAAGCGACCGGCGTACTGCTCCCGCAGACCCGGGTGCTCGTCCAGCAGGTCCCGGGCCATGAGCTCAAGGTCCTCGAAATCGAGGCCGGAGCGGTCGCGCTTCAACCGGCCGAGCTCCTCCCCGTAGAGGTCGAGCAGCTCCCGGAGAAGCTCGCGGTCCAGGTACTGGCGGTGGTCCGCACACGCGCCGGCGTAGGCGGCCAGCGCGTCCCGGTAGGCATCGCAGGCGTCCGACTCGAGCGCGTTGGCACCCTTGCCCACCTCCAGGCGGCGGAGCTCGCCCGGCTCGGCCATCGCCTCGGACTCGAGGCCGCCGAGGAGCGCGCCGCACCGCTCCAGGCGCTCCATGGCATCGGACACGCGCCGACCTCCGCCGCAGCGCCCGAGCTCCCGCAACGCGGCGACCGCCGCGGCCTCCAGGCGCTCCCGCTCGCCGGCGGGAGTGGGCGGCTCGACCGGCTCGAGCCGCGGGCGACGCTGGCCTCGGCTGCGCAGGTGCGACCAAGCCGTACGCACCATCTCCCGCAGCCGGTCAGGCGTGTAGGCGGCGACCATCTCGAGCCGGCCCGGGTCGCTTCGCTCAGGGAGGAACGCCTCGAGAGCGTGGTCGAAGGCGTCGAGGCCGAGCCGCTCGCTCTCGAGCTCTTCCAGGACCCGATAGTCGGGGTCGATGCCGGCGGTCAGTGCGTGGGCGCGCAGCACCCGCGCGCAGAAGCCGTGGATGGTCGATATCCAGGCCCCCTCGGCCGCGCGCGCGTCGTCGCGCCGCCCGAGCTCGGCGAAGCCCTGGCGCACGCGCGCCTTCATCTCGGCCGCCGCCTTCTCGGTGAAGGTGATCGCCAGGATCGAATCGACCTCGACGCCGTCCTCCGTCACCGCGCGGACGAAGTGCTCCACCAGCACCGAGGTCTTGCCGGTACCCGCCCCGGCCCGGACGAGCAGGGAGCCGTCGCGACGGCCGATCGTGGCGAGCTGCTCGTCGGTGAAGCCGGTCATGTCTCCGTCCGGCAGATCGAGGGATAGGCGCAGCCGCCGTTCCAGGCGCAGCTGTCGGGGTTGGCGCACAGGCGGCCGCCCCGCATGCGCTCGGCCGTGTCCGCGATCCGCTCCCGCGCCCAGGCCAGCCGCGCCTCGAACGCGTCTGGGGCGAGGAGGTCGTTGGCAACGAAGTCCGAGCCCAGCTCCGACGAGAGCTCCGAGGCAAGCAGCCCGCGGGCCCTCCGGTCGTCGCCACCCAGCGGGTCGTAGACGCCGCCCGCCGGCCGCAGCTCGAGGACCTGCTCGACGGCCAGCATGTAGAGGGCCGCCTGGAAGCGGTTCTTGTCCTCCCAGCTCGCCGCCTTGTAGGTATCGACCGACTTGCCGCTCTTGTAGTCGCGCACGAGGGCGTGGCCGTCGTGCACGTCCACCCGGTCGATGCGGCCGCGCACGTTGACGCCGTCGATCGCCACCGGCTCGAACTCCAGCTCGAGGTGCTCGGGCTCGAAGCTGCCGTCGCGCGCGGCCTCGTGGCGGAGATAGCGCAGGATGTCGAACTCGAGCCGGCGTACCGCGGCCCGTACACGGGTCTGCTTGGGTGAGAGGTTGAACTCCGACCGATGGGTTCGCAGCTCCTCGAGCGCGATGCGCTCGGCGGTCCCCAGGTTGGCGGCCGTGACCCGGCGGTCGCCGGTCTCCTCGCGCAGACGCGCGTAGGTCCGCTGCAGCACGGTGTGGGCGTAGCTCCCGCGGACCATCTGCTCGGGGTCCGCCTCGAGCGCGTTCGGCCTCAGCACGTCCTCGACCAGCCACTTGACCGGACAGTCGGCGAAGCGCTCGAGCGCCCCCGCCGAGACCGCCTCGCGCGCCTCGAGGTCGGCAAGCACGGGCTCGGCAGTCAGCGGCGCCGGCGCCGGCGGCTCGATTCGCGGCCCCCGCAGCGCGAGCGCGCGCTCGTACTCGGCGGTGGTGGGAGCGTCCTCCGGCGACCAGGTCACCTCGGACAGCGACCGCGTGTGCGGGTCGAGCCCGTCGAGCAGCTCGCGCACGTCGTCCAGGAAGAACGACTCGGCCTCGGGGTCGCCCTCCTCGTCGCAATAGCGGGAGCTGAGCACCAGCAGACGCTCGGCGCGCGACGCGCACACGTAGAAGAGGTAGCGCTCGCGGTCCAGTTGATCCTCGCGCAGCGGCAGCAGGAGACCGCTGGCACCTGCGATGTCTCGCCGGTCGGCGTCCGGTAGGAAGGGCTCAGGCGATGCGCCGCGCGGGAACTCGCCCTCCTGGAGGCCGCACACAAGGACGGCCTGGAAGCGCCGCGCGCGCACCGCCTCGGGGCTCGCCACCTGGACCCGGTCGGGCTGGGGGTCCTCCCCCACCCGCACCGGCAGCTCGGCCAGGAGGTCGTGGACACGCCGGGGGTCAAGCGCCGCCCCGGACACCGCCTGCAGCTCGCGCAAGGCGTCGTGGGCCGCGTTGAACGCCCGCGGATGATCGAGCTCCGCTCCCGAGAGCACCGCCGCCCGGCGACGCCAGGGTGCCCCGAACAGCCGGGCGAGCTGGCGGTCGAGCTCTTCGAGGAAGGCCGTCGGCGAACCTGCGTCCCGGAGCCGGTCGAGCTCGTCGAGCGGCCACCTCTTCGCCTCCCAGAGGGCGCGCGCTTCCCGGGCAGTCTCGACTCCCTCCTGGCGAACCTCGGCTTCGAGCCGGTCGGCGAGCGCCGGCGTATCGAGCTTGCCCGGTGTGCGCAGCCAGGCCAGCAGGTCCTCGGCGCTCCCGCCGAGCGAGGCACAGCGGACCAGGGCAAGCAGCCCGCGACCGAGCCCGGTGTGGGAGAGCTGCATCGAGCGGTCGATCGAGTACGGGATCCCGTACGCTCCGAAGACCTGCTCGACGAGGGACGCGTAGCGGTCGGGACGGCGGAATACGACGGCCACCTCGCCGGGCGGCGTGCCCTCCCGGAGCATGCGCAGCACGCGCGCTGCCGCCAGCTCGATCTCCGCCCGCTCGCCGCCCGCGGAGTGCATGACCACGGCGTCGCCCGCCTCCACGCGCCCGGCCTCGGCCTCCAACAGCCCGCGCTCCACGTGATGGAGCGCATCCCGTGAGGAATCCGCGTAATGGTTGGAGAGCGGATCGAGGGCGACGTGGCTGTCCGCGAGCGACTCGAGCCGGCCGTAGGTCTCGGCCACGGCCTTGAAGGCCTGGCGGCCGGGCTCGAACGGAAGCGAGACGGTCACGTCGGCCTCACAGCGATCCGCCAGCGTCTCGAGCGCGTCCAGCTCGAGCGGCGTGAAGTCGTCGAAGCCGTAGACGAAGACTGGCGTGCGGCCCCAGTGTCGAGGCTCACGCCGGAGGGCGTCGAGGGCGCGCCAGGCGAACAGCTCCCGGTCTGCCAGCCCCGCGTCGTCGAGCCGGTCGCGGTAGCGGAGGTAGACGGCGGCCACGTCCACTGCGTATCCGCGCCGCGGACCTTCCCCCGCCCACTGCCGGAGCGACCGCGCAAAGCGCGCCTGCTCCACCATGGAGCGCCCCAGCTCGGCGACGAAGCGAAGAGCTGCCCGGCCGAAGCCAGGCTGCTGTGCCGACTCCGCCAGGACGGTCAAGGGCGCGCCCGCGACCGCCTCCTCGATGATCAGCTGGCGCTGGAGCTCGGACGCCACCGGCTCGCTGTAGCCTGCCCGCTCCGCGATCGTCTCGAACAGCCAGGCGAAGAGGAGGACTCGGGCCCCGAAGATCGCGCCTCGCTCGGCCAGCTCGCGCTGGCTGTGCTCGACGTCCGAGAACGCCGGCACGACCAGAAGCGGCTCCTGCTCCAGCCGGTACCGCAGCGCGCCCAGCACCTCACCCGCCTTGGCGGCGTTGGCAGGGCCCGTGATCAGTTTCAGCGGCACTACTTGAGTGTCGCGCCGCCGCCGGTCAACCTGACTTGAGGATGCCGGCTGCGGCCGCGCTCTCGAGAGCCTCGGCGTAGCGGGCGGCGGGAAGCATCACCGGCGCCTCCTGCAGCTCCCAGCCCCTGCCGGGGCGCAGCAGCCAGCGTGCCAACCTCATGCGGCCGTGGTCCAGCGCCTCGACCCGGAGCTCCTCGCGCAGCTCGCCGGCCCGGCCGGGGCTCGCTCCGTGCTCCGGATGGCCCGCCGGGGAGACCCGGGTTGCCTGAAGCAGCCCCGAACTCCGGTCGAGCACCCCGCTCTCGGCCGCGCGCCGGAGCAGTCCCGGCAGGTCCTCCACCGCCAAGACCGGGGCGACACGGCGAATCTGGCCCGCCGTCCAGGAGGCCAGCCTCAGCCCGCCCGGCACGCTCTCGAGCCGGACCTCGTAGCTGCCGTGCTCATCCGAATATGGGCCGGTGCTCGCGTGTGGACCCTTGAACGCGGGACCAAGCGAGGCGTCCTTCTTCCGCGCAGCCCGCGGCGGGGAGTTTGAGCGGCGGCCGGGCGCCCGTGAGGGGTCGAGGACGGTGCCCTTGGAGCAGATGGGGCACTCGGCCGTGAAGCGATTGTGGCGGCAGAGCTGAGGCACGGCTGTTGAGCCTAGCCCGCGGGACGCCTGCCAACATGGGCGCGGTGCGGACGATCGTCGTCTCCGATCTGCACCTTGGTGTCGAGAACGGCGCCGACGTCGCCAGGTTCACCGCGGCCCGCGAGCGGCTGCTCGAGGCGCTCGACGCCGCCGACCGCGTGGTGCTGCTCGGCGACGTGCTCGAGCTACGGGAACGCCCGCTCCCCGAGCTCCTGCGGCGCGTGCGGCCGTTCTTCGAGGAGGCAGCCGAGGCACTGGGCGGCAAGCGTGTCACGCTCGTGCCCGGCAACCACGACCACGCCCTCGCGGAGCCGTATCTGGTGCGCTGGCGGCTTGACGGCGCCTCCGACGTGTGCGACCAGGAGTGGCCCATCGAGCGCGACGAGGGAATCGCGGGCCGGCTCGCCGCGTGGATGCCGCATGCCGAGCTGACCCTTGCCTATCCCGGTTTCAAGCTGCGGCCGGACCTGTACTTGACGCACGGCCACTACCTGGACGTGCACCTCACCATTCCGCGGCTGGAGGCGCTCGCGGCCTCGGGGCTGGCCCGAATGACGCGCCACGGTCGGAAGTGCCGCTCGGTCGCAGATTACGAGGCGGTCCTGGCGCCCATGTACGCGTTCCACCACGCGCTGGCCCAGAGCGCCGCGCCGACGCCCCAGACGGGGTCGCTGTCACGGCTGGTGTGGCAGCGCGCCACCGACCCCGAGGGCCCGCCGCTGGCCCGCTTCCTGATCGGCAGGGTCACTATCCCGGGCGCCGTGGCGGCGATCAACCGGGTCGGGCTCGGCCCGTTCAGCCCGGTGCTGTCGGGCGCGGAGCTACGCCGCGCGGGACTTCGCGCGATGGCCGACGTCGTTCGCGCCCTGAGCGTCGGGGCCGACCACGTGCTGTTCGGCCACACCCACCGTCCCGGGCCGCTCCGCGGCGACGACCTCGGCGAATGGCGGCTGCCCGGCGGCAGACAGCTGTGGAACGCCGGCAGCTGGTACCACGAGCGGGTCTTCCTCGGCGCCCGGCCTCACGAGAGCCCCTACTGGCCTGGCAGCGTGACCTGGATCGGCCCGGACGGTCCGCCCGAGCTCCAGAACGTGCTGCAGGACGTGGAGCTGCGGCCGGCGCCTCAGCCCGCACGCGCGCGCTGACCACGTCGGCCGCCCGCGCCCTCGCCGGGGGCCCCCGCAGGCGAGGCCTCCTTCGCCGGAGCGGCGCCGTCGTCCTCCTCGGCCGGCGGAGACGGACGCGGTCCCTTGGCCCATTCCTCGTCGAAGTCGACGCGCCACTTGCCCTCGTCGTCCTGCTCCAGCTTCAGCTTGGCCCTGAAGCTGCGCCCCGAGCGGCTCCTGAAGCCGGTGACGGGCTTCTCGGTGCGCCCGACGCCCGGGTCCTCGCCCCGCTCTCGTGAGGCTCGCAGCGACTCGATCAGCTCCGTCGCCACGACCGGCGGCAGCGACTTGCCGGCCTTGCGCTTCCAGATCACGAAGCCGCAGCCCGGGTCGTCCCTCGACCAGCAGGAGTAGCCCTTGCGGTTCTCGACGACCTCGCGACCGCAGATCGGACAGGGACCAAGCTTGGCTCGCTCGATCCTCACGCCCTTGAGCTTGTCGAGCTCTTCCACGGTCTCGGTGGTGAAGGCGGCGATGTCGCGCATGAACGCAGGGCGGGAGTCCTCGCCGTGTTCGATCAGCCCGAGCCGGTGCTCCCATTCGCCGGTGAGCTCGGGAGAGGTGAGGGGGTGCCGGCCGAGCAGCCGAATCACCTGGATGCCCTTGTCCGTGGCCTGCAGGGCCCGACCCTCGCGCTCGATGTAGCCGACCTGGATCAAGCGCTCGATGATCGAGGCACGCGTGGCGGGCGTGCCGATGCCGGAGTCCTTCATCGCCTCGCGCCGCTGTTCGTCCTCGATGTCCCTGCCGGCGGTCTCCATCGCCGCGAGCAGCGACGCCTCCGTGTAGCGGCGCGGCGGTTGCGTCTCCTTGCGCAGCGACTCGACCGAGCGCGTCTCGACCCGTTCCCCCTGCTCGAGCTTCGGCAGGAGTTGGTGGCCGCCGGTGTCGTCGTCGGCACGCCCGGCCTCGGCCTCGTCGCCGTAGACAGCCTTCCAGCCGGGCTCGATCAACCGCCGGCCGGTGGTGCGGAAGACGTGCTCCTCGACCGTGGTGTCCACCCTGGTGCGCTCGAACACTGCCTCCGGGTGGAAAACGGCGAGGAAGCGCTTGGCCACGAGGTCGTAGACCTTCAGCTCGTCCCGGCCCATGCGCGAGAGGTCGTGCTCCGAGCGGGTGGGGATTAGGGCGTGGTGGTCTTCCACCATCCTGTCGTTCACGACGCGCTGCAAGGGCAGCCGCTTCAGCGACGTGACGTACTCGGCCGCACGCGCGTAGTGGGCGTTGTGCCCGACGAGCTGCGCCGTCGGCTTGATCTCGGCGACCATGTCACCCGTCAGGAACCGCGAGTTGGTGCGCGGGTAGGTGATTGCCTTGTGCTCCTCGTAGAGGCGCTGAGCAGCGGCGAGGGTGCGCCGGGCGGAGAAGCCGTACCGCGTGTTGGCGTGGCGCTGGAGCGAGGTGAGGTCGTAGAGCAGCTGCGGCCGCTCGCGCTCGTCCTTCTTCTCGAGCTTGGTGATCTCACCCGGCTTGCCGGTGGTGTCGGAGACGATCTTGTCCGCCTCGTGCTCGGCGATCCGCTTGCCGCCGAGGTAGCGGCCGGAGTAGAGGCGCTCGCGCTCGGCGGCGAAGTTCGCCTCGACGAGCCAGTATGGCTCCGGCTTGAAGTCGCGTATCTCCTCCTCGCGGCGGGCGACCAGGGTCAGCGTGGGGGTCTGCACTCGCCCCAGCGAGACCGCCCCGTCGAAGGCAGCCCGCAACCGGATCGAGGCCGCACGGGTGGCGTTCATCCCGACCACCCAGTCGGCCTCGGAGCGGGAGCGGGCGGCGGCCTCGAGGCTCTCCATCTCCGCGCCTTCCCGCAGCCGCTCGAACGCCTCCGCGATGGCGCCCTTCGTCATGGAGTTCAGCCACAAGCGCTTGACCGGCTTGTTCGACTTCGAGGTCTCGTAGACGTAGGCGAAGATCAGCTCGCCCTCGCGGCCGGCGTCGCAGGCGTTGACGATCAGCTCGATCTCTTCGTCCTCGATCAGCCGATGGATCGCCCCGAGCTGCTTCTCCGCCTTGCTGTCGTTCGGGACCAGCTTGAACTTGTCGGGAATGATCGGCAGGTCGGCGAAGCGCCACTTCTTCAGCCTCGGGTCGTAGGCGTCTGGCTCGGCCAGGCCCACCAGGTGACCCACCGCCCAGGTGACGACGAAGTCGTCGCCGACTAGGTGCGTCTTGTCCTTCGCCTGCTTGAAGGCATCCGGAAGCGCGCCAGCGAGGTCGCGGGCGACGGAGGGCTTCTCTGCGATCACGAGCGTCTTGGGCATGTCGAATCCCAGGTGAGGTTAGCCTCGCCTGTGGATTTCGCTCGGCCGCACGAGAGTCAGAAGCACGGCGCGCGGCGAAGGACGGCCCGATCCGCCGCGCCCCGGCGGGGCGGCGCAGGGGGCGCCACCCGGGCTGCAGGCGCGCGCGTTTCCAGCCGCTGCTAGTACCTCAACGCCTCGGCCGTCCGGGGCTTCGCTCATCGGACGCAGGGGCCCGTGTCCACCGTTCCGGCGACCCGGGAGAGCGCATTTCGCACGATCGAGTCGGGCACGCCGAAGCCCGTTTGGCCGCCGTCGGACACGCTGGCCGCGAAGATGGTCGTCACCACCCGCCCGCTGCCGTCCACGACAGGCCCCCCGGAGTTCCCGGAGCGAACCAGCCCTCGCAGGGAAGTGATCAAGCGCCGCACCGGCCCCTTGCCGTAGGCGTCCTGCGTGGCCACGGTGCTGGTCCCGCCGAGCCGGCCAGGCTGCACAGCGTAGGGACCGTTCTCCGGAAACCCGAGGATCGCCGCCGATGTGCCCGGCTTCGCGTTCACATCGAGGCCGAGGGCCGGAACGCCGTTCAGGGCCTCGGCCCGCAGGATCGCCACGTCGTTCGTCGAGTCGAACCAGAACGGCTCCGTGTCATAGCGAGGCCCCTGCCCGGCCAGCTGAGCCGTCGTGTCGTCCTGGCCGGCGACCACGTGGGCATTCGTGACGACGAGCCCCCTTCCCGCCACCCAGCCGCTGCCCTCGACGCCCAGGCCGCACGCGGTGCCGAGCAGCTTCACCACGCTGCGCCCCGCCGCCTTTACCTCTGGGTCGCTCGCGATCGCGGGGCTGGGCGGCGGGACCCGGGCCTGCGGCCCGGAGATCTGCGGAAACGGGTCGAAGCGGGCCAGCGCCTGGAGGATCGGTCCCGACGGCGGCAGGACCCCGTTCAGCTTCCTCAGGATCGCGGAGCGCTGGATCGGCTCGCGCAGCTCCCTGGCGCCGGGTGTCTGCAGGGCCACGGCGCCAACCACCCACGCCAACCCGAGACCCAGGCAGGCCAGCAGGGCCGCGCCTCCGATCCCGTCGAGCAAGCCGAGGCGCTCTCCGAGCCGGTAGCGGAGATGAAAGCCCAGGATCTCGAGTCCGGACGCAAGCAGGCCGCCGATAAACAGCGCTCCAACCAGCGCAAAGAGCGGTGCGTACTCCGAGTGCGATCCCTCCGAGACGAGGAGCGGAGCCACGCGGGAGCCCACGAGGGCGCCGGCGACGAACCCGGCAAGCGACAGCGCGCCGACGATCAGGCCCTGCGCATAGCCCCAGACGGCCATCAGGACCGTGAGGCCGACGATGATCCAGTCGATCGAGGTCACGAAGCGACGAACGGTACATCCGCCATTACCATCGCTTCGGGCCTCGCGTGAACCAGCTGACAACCGAGCGCCGCCGGCGCCTGACCTACCGCGCGCTTCCCGTCCTCGGCGGGCTGGCGGCCCTTGCACTCCTCGCGGGCGTCATGGTCGGATCGGGCATCGACTCCGGCGCCGAGCGGACCGCCCGCGCCTTCGGGCGCGCCTGGCAGCAGGGCGATTACCGCCGCATGCACGAGCTTCTCACGGCTGAGGCGCGAGGCCGCTGGGACGAGAGGAGGCTGAAGCGGGCGTACGCCGTGGCTGCCGCCACGGCCACCGCCGGCTCGGTTGACGTCGGTGACCCGCAGGGTGAGCGGCGGAGCGCCGTGCGTCTGCCCGTGGAGGTCCGCACGCGCGTGTTCGGCACGGTGCGAGGAGAGGTGTCGGTCCCGATCGAGGGACGCGCGGTCGCCTGGGCGCCGCACCTCGTCTTCCCGGGGCTCGAGCCAGGCGACGCCCTCAGGCGGCGTACCCGGCAACCGGCTCGGGGGCGGATCCTGTCTCGCAACGGCAAGACCCTCGCCAGGGGTCCCGCACGCTCGCGGAGCTCGCCTCTCGGTCCGCTCGCCGCTTCGATAGCGGGTCAGGTGGGGAAGGCCGACGGTGCGGCGGCGCGCGAGGTGCTCTACGCACGCGGCTTCCCACGGGGTTGGCCGGTGGGCAAGACGGGCCTGGAACGCGCGTTCGAGCGCCAGCTCGCCGGTCGGCCCGGGGGCGAGCTACTGGCGGGTAGCCGAGTGCTGGCGCGCTCCCGGCCGGTGCGGGGACGGACCGTCCGCAGCACCATCGACACCCGGCTGCAGGGGGCGGCCGTCCGGGCCCTGGGGGGCCGTTTCGGGGGAATCGCCGCTCTGGACGCCGGCACCGGCGAGATCCGGGCGCTGGCCGGTGTGGCCTTCTCGGCCCTGCAACCGCCGGGCTCGACGTTCAAGATCGTGACCACGACCGCGGCGCTCGAGGCCAGGAAGGTCAAGCTCGGCGACCGGTTCCCGGTGCAGACGCGGGCCCTGATCGACGGCGTCGCGCTCGAGAACGCAAACGGGGAGTCGTGCGGCGGGACGTTCGAGGCGAGCTTCGCGCATTCCTGCAACTCCGTGTTCGCGCCGCTCGGCGTGAAGGTCGGCGCCAAGCGGCTCGTCTCCACGGCGGAGCGCTACGGCTTCAACACGGCGCCGAGCGTCCCCGGCGAGCGGCCCAGCACACTGCCCCCGGCCAGGGACATCCGCACGCCGCTGGAGGTGGGCTCGACCGCGATCGGCCAGGGAAAGGTGCTGGCTACCCCGTTGGAGCTTGCATCGATTGCGCAGACCGTGTCCGCAGGCGGGGTTCGCAGCATCCCCACGCTCCGCGTCGGGCGGCGGGGGTCCCCTCCCGTACGCGTTACCACGCCGCGCGTGGCGCGCACCCTTGAACGCCTGATGGTCGACGTAGTGGCCTTCGGCACTGGCACCTCCGCCGCCCTGCCCGGGGTCAAGGTGGCCGGCAAGACCGGAACCGCTGAACTCGGGGACACGCGCGGGCCGAACGCCGACACGCACGAGCGAGGCAACACCGACGCCTGGTTCGCGGCCTACGCGCCGGTCGGCCGGCCGCGAATCGCGGTCGGGGTGATGCTCGTGCGAGCCGGGGCGGGAGGCCAGACCGCCGCGCCGGCCGCGCGGGTGGTCCTGGACGCCGCGCTGTAGCCGGCGGTGGCCTCCGCCGCTTCAGCGGAGCCCGGTCGTGGGTTCCGCCCGGAGCCCGCCGCGACCGCCGCGCGGAGCCCTCGCCACCGCCGCGCGGGTCTAGATATCGAGCGTGACGGTCAGCTTCTCATGGTCCGGCCTCGCCACCGAGGCCGGGGCGATGATCTCGAGCTCGAGCGGCCGGTTCTCGGTATTCGAGAGCGGCAGCTTGAAGAGGAGCATCGATCCGGCGGTGGGCCCCAGCTGGGCGACGCTGCCGGCCTCCGGCTGGCACTCGTCCGGGCCGAGACGGGTGGGCCTGTAGGCGAAGTCGTCGGCGGCAGGGAGCGGGCTCGGGTGGAACTCGTTGCCCTGGTTGTCCACGACCGTGAAGCGGCTCGCCGTGGGGAGGGATTGCTTGCCGTTATTGCACGCCTGCAGGAAGACGCCGTAGAGCGTCTCCCCCTTTCTCGCCGGGGGACCCTTGTAGTAGGCGCTGTCCGGCGGGATAGCGGGGTTGAGCTCCCGCGTGATGAAGACGTTGTAGTCGATGCCCGCGAGGCCGAGCGAGAGGCCTTCTCGCGCAGGCTCCTCGGTGCCCTGCCCCTTGCTCCCGCAGCCCGCCAGCCCGGCGGCGACCACCAGCGCGCACGCCACCGCGATCGTCTTCCCGGGCATCCGGGGGCGCATCCTATTGGGCACGGCCTTCGCGGCCGGCGCGGCGCGGGCGGGCCGGGTCCATGCCCGTGCGCGCTCCGAAGCGAGGGGCCTTGAGCGGCTCGTACCCTCCCACGCTCGCGCGAGCGAGCGGGCGCTCGGGCGGCTCCTCGAACACGAGCCGGAGCCTCTCGAGGGCCATCTTCGTCCTACGCCTGATCCATCCAGCTGCGCCGATCTGCCTGAAACGGTCGACCAGCGTGGCGGGCTCGCTGTAGGTCGTCAGCTCGACGTGGGTCAGGCCAGCGGCCTCTTGCTCGAACTCGTACACGGCGACAGAGCGGTTGCGTCCGCGGCGACCTACCCGCGCCTCCTCGACGATTCGCCGCGGCCTCTCGTACTCGACGATCGCAAGCTCGACGTACTCCTTCGCGAGCGGTGCCCGCAGGAGGAAGCGCGCGGCCGCGCCGAGGCCGACGGGGTTGGGTCGCGCCAGCCGGTAGTCCTTCAGGTAGTGGTCGGTCCAGGCCGGCCGGCCTCCCAGGTCGGCGACGAAGTCGAACACGTCCTCCCGCGGCGCGGAGATGTGCACGTCGACCGTGACCTGGCGCATGGCGCCGGAATTCTATGCGGGGCGGTCAGGCGGCCTTGGGCGCTACGGCCAGCGGCCGCTCGCTCGCCCGCACGCGCTGCGAGCTCACCGCCAGGCGCCGCTCTTCCGGGAGCGCCCCGAAACAGAGGTCGCAGAGCAGCGGGCCTGAGTCGAGCTCGTGCAAGCGCTCACCCGCAAGCGGGGTCCGCTTGCAAGCGGAGCAGCTCGAGCCGGCGGCCCCAAGGGAGCCGATGCAGCGCCTGAAGAGCATCGAGCCAAGGTCGGGCATGTGCTCCAGTTTCGGGATCGCACCGGACAATCCTCTCCCGCCAAGGGGGACGAAACGGCCCAGCCGGGCGCCGCATGTGCGCCATTCGCGTGAAAGTCCGTGCAATTAGCGGATTTTTCACGGCATGTCTCTGGACACGTCGTTACCATGCGCACGACCCCCAGGCTTGAGGAGAGATACCCATGGAAGCCTTCAGCGCCGGGACCCTGGCAGGGGCCGGCTCGTTCATTTGCGACGCATGCGGCTTTGCGATCGCGCTCCATGAGCTCGACGAGGTCCCGACCTGCCCCGAATGCGGCGGCACCACGTTCAAGCGCGCGTCGCTGTTCACGCGGCAGCAGCCCGCCCCCGAGCCGACCGTGGAAGGCCCGCCGGACTGGCTCGAGGGGGCCCGCGGCGCGCTCGTCACGCAGGGCGACTACCTCGCGTTCGAGGACGATGAGCGCGTCCGAGTCCTCCCGCTTCAGGACGGCTGGACACGTATCGGGCGCAGCCTTTCGGCGCACGTCCGCTTCGACGACCCCACGGTCTCGCGTCGCCACGCGCTGGTCTACCGCGACGAGACGGGGGCGCGCATCCTGGACGACCGCAGCCTGAACGGTGTCTTTCGGAACGGACGGCGGGTCGACCACGCCGAGTTGAAGGACGGCGACGAGATCGCGCTCGGCCGCTACCGGCTCTACTTCGTCTCGCTGGCCGGCGAGCGCGAACCGGCGGCGGTCGAGAGCGCGTTCGGCTGAGCCGGCTGAGGGAACGGAGTGACCCGAAGGGCCCGCCTGGCGGGCCCTTCGTCATCGACCCGCCGTGCTCCGGGTGGTGGGCGCAGACTAGGCGCCCCCCCGTCTCGCTTCTCCGTGCGCGGAAATGCTGCTGGGTATAGAGAGGAGCTCGAATCTCGCCGGTCCCCTGGCCCGCCGGTCGGGCTTCGTCGGCCGCTCGACCGCAACAATGCCAGTTGCCGGGCTGTGGGGCCCGGTTACTGGCACGGTAGGCCCGAAGCTCGTGGCCGCTGTGCGCTCGAGTCGCCGCCCGCCCCATCGAAGCCGGCCTTTCGCCCAATGAGATGCGACGGGGGGCGCCCCTAACGCGCCCAGCGTTCGGTGCGCTCCAGGATCAGTGCATCCGCGCGCTCCTTGGATCGCTCTGCGACCAGCTTCCCGAAGAGGCTCCGATGATCCGCGACCCAGCGGTAGCCGCGGTCGGTCGCGCGCGGGAAGCGCTCGAGGAGCGCGGCGAGCGGACGTCCTCCCGAGAGTAGCCGGAGGAGGGGCCCGGCGGCTGCCCCCGCCGAACGAATCTCGCCACCCAGAGCAACCAGGTGCCATGACGCCATCCGCTCTTCTTGCGGCATGCCGGCCAGGAGGCGATCGGCGTCGGCATCCTGCAGCGCGACCGGACGCAGGACCCGCCGCCGGTCCCAGCGCAGGATCAGCCCGAGCGACCAGCGGCAGAAGCCGCAGTCGCGGTCGTAGAGGACGGCGTGTCGGTGCACGCAGGACTAGATATTCCTCATCGACAGCGCTACGGAGGCGAGGAAGACGGCGAGAAGCAGGAATAGAGCACCGACGAGTCGCACCGGCGCGCGAGCCTAACCGATGTCCATGGCCACGGTCCCGGTCTCAGCACGCGCGGCGACCAAACCGAGGCGCGGGCGCGCGGGGGGCGGGCCGCGCGCGGACGCCCGTCGCGTGGCGGGGGCGCGCCTTGCGCGGCCGCCCATCGGCGACTACTCGGTGGAGATCGAGGGGTCCGTCTGCTGGCTCATGGGCACCGACATCACGAAGTTCGCCTGCGGATCCGCCGCCAGCTCTCCGATCCGCGCTGCCTCCTCCTCCTGCCCCGTGGCGTGTAGCTCGTTCGCGTAGTGGCCGAGGAGCTCCTGCACGTCGAGCACACCCTCCGCGTCGAGGTCCTCGAGGCTTATCTTGGCGCCCTTGCCCTTCCGCAGCCGGAGTGCCTCGCGGGTCAGGTTCCATTTGGGGTTGATCCGCAGGTACACGCGGCCGCCCGTCTGACCGGCGCAGAACCAGGGTCCGGGATCACCGAGCACGACCGCGCGGCCGTTGGTCATGTACTCGAACGCGAAGCCCTTGATGTTCGCCCGGTCAGCAACGCACCCCAGGGAGTCGTCGAGCGGCTGCTGGGGCTCGCCGCCGATCACGACGTCTGCGCCCGAGAGACGGATGCAGAAGCGTGAGTCGGCATCGCCCTGCACGAACAGCCGCCCGCGCTGGGCTCCGTACGCGAAGGACTTGCCGACCGAGCCGTTCACGCGACGACCGAAGCGGTTCTTGCCCTTCATGATCGCGACCTTGCCGCCGAGCATCGTCTTCGCGACCCCGTCCTGGGCGCCGCCCTCGACGGTGATGTCGAGGCCGTAGACGTTGAACGCGCCGAGGCCCTGGCCGCCCACCGAGCCACCGTTGAAGTGAAGCCTGGCGAGCGTGTCCTCAGTGGCCTCCGGGCCGCCCTTGAAGATGCGCATGCGGGCGATCTCGCCGGCTAGCTCCGTGCCGAGCACGCGGTCGTGGGCGTCCGTGGCCTCCTCCCACTCCTGCTCGATGGCGTTGCCCGTGGAGATGTCGCCTGCCAGCGCGGCCAGCTTCGCGGAGGTCTCCTTGGCCTTCATCCGGATCGGGCGGGCGACGATCAGGCCGGCCGCCTCACGCTCGTCCTCCGGTCCCGGCAGGTCGAGCGGCTCCAGGTCGAGCATCTCGTCGATCGGCTTGATCAGCTCCTCCACGTCCACGCCCCGGAGGTGGCGCGCCTGCACAAGCAGGTCCGAGCGGCCCACGAGGTCCTGGGCGCGCTCGAAGCCGAGCTGCGCCGTGAGCTCGCGGACCTCCTCGCCCATGGCCTCGAAGAAGCGGGCGCAGTTCTCGGCTGCGATCTCGTACTCCTGCGGCGTGAACTTCTTGAGGCCCTTGAGGTCTGCCTCCTCCTTAGTCTCGATCTGGGTGGCTATGCCCACGTGGCAGGTGTCGAGCTGGCAGCCGCGGCAGATCGTGCAGCCGAGCGACACCATGGCAAGCGTGCCAAAGCCCACCCGATTCGCACCGAGGCAATGGAGCTTGACGATGTCGTGCGCGTGCCGGTAGCCCCCGTCCGCCCAGATCTCCACCCGGTTGCGGATCCCGGCCTCCATCAGCGCCAGGTGCACCGCCCGGGTGCCAATGTCCGAGGGGAGCCCGACGTGCCGCAGCGCATGCGAGCGCGCCGCGCCGGTGCCGCCCTCGAAGCCGGACAGGGTGATCATGTCCGCGCCCGCCTTGGCGATCCCGACGCCGATCGTGCCGATGTTGGGTACCACCGGAACCTTGACCGAGACGCGAACGTCGGGATTGGCCGTCTTGAGCTCGTCGATCAGCTCGGCGAGGTCCTCGATGGAGTAGAGGTCATGGTTGTTCGAGGGCGAGATCAGGTCGGTGCCGGTGGTGGCGTTACGCGCCTCAGCCACTTTGTCCGTGACCTTCTTGGCCGGGAGGTGGCCGCCCTCCCCCGGCTTGGCCCCCTGGCCGATCTTGATCTCGACCAGGTAGGAGGAGTTGATCATCTCGCTCGTCACCCCGAAGCGGCCCGAAGCGACCTGCTGGCCGCGCCACATCGGATACTTGCCGTACAGGTCCTGGATCTCGCCGCCCTCGCCGTTCATGGCGATGATGTTCGCCCGCTTGGCGGCCTCCGCGTAGGCCCTGTAGGCGACCTCGCCCTGTGAGCCGAAGCTCATCGAGGAGATCACGATCGGGTAGGAGTGCAGACCCACCTCGGCGGTGGCCTGGGCCACCGGCTCGCGGTCGGACTCCAGGTCGAGGATGTGCCGGAGGGAGATCGGGTGCTCGAGCTCGAGCTGGCGGACCTTCTCCGAGTACGCCTCGTAGCCGCCGCTGCCGTTGGCCGCCGCCACTGCGGCCTTGTAGACCTTGGGGTAGAAGCGGAACGTCTTGGCGGGCTTGGAGTCCTCGTCCCCGGCCAGGATGCGCTGGCGCTCGTCGCCGTCGGCGTCGAGCTCGGCGAAGCCGGTGCCGCCGTTCTCCGAGCCGAAGTAGGACGGGGTGTCGAAGGTCGCCGTCAGCTCGGGCTTGACCCCGATGCAGGCGAACAGCCGCGCGTAGCCCCGCACCTCGTGGATGCCGATCGTGGAGATGACCTTCTCGATCCCCTTCCGTAGCGCCGAGCAGAGGTGGGAGATGTCGTCCTCGTAGTCGTCCATCAGCGCAACCTCGACCATCACGTAAGGGCACACGCCGTCGGCGCCGAGGCCGAGGGCGACCATCACGTCGTGGACGTTGCGGATCGCCGCCGAGCGCACTACGATCCCGCAGCGCCGGCGCAGATTGGTCTCGCCGGGCTGCACGAAGTGCTCGCGCAGGGCCAAGTCGACCGCGGCCAGGGCCAGGTGCGGGTCGAGGTAGCGGCGGTCGCCCTCGTAGGCGGTGCGGTCGGACAGCACGAGCAGCTCGCAGCCTTCGCGGACAGCGGTAGTGGCCTCCTGCTTGAGCCGCTCGATCGCGCCCTGCGTGCGCTCGGCCTCGAGACAGGAGAGGTCGAGCACCTTGCCGCTTCCGCGGAAGGCCTCCCAGAGGTCCTCGAGCAGGAAGGTCTTGTGCTCCCGTGCGACCGCGCGATAGCTCTGGTCGGACAGCGGGGCTAGCGCGTCGTGCCCGCCCAGCAGGACGGGGAAGGCGGTCTCGATCGTGCCGGCCTCCTCGGGGATGCCGTGGATCCCCGGACGTGAGCCGAAGACCGCCCGGCAGGAGAAGTGCTCCACCTCGCGCTCGCGGTCGATGGCCGGATTGGTGACTACCGCGACCGACTCCTTGAAGTAGTCGGCCAGGTTCTGGCGCTCGGGCGCCAGGCAGGCGAGCGGTCCATCGTAGCCCAGCGAGCCGATCGGCTCGGCGCCTGTGTTGGCCATCTGCTGCACGAGCTTCATGTCCTCGCGCTGCCAGCCGAAGCCCCCGAGCACGCGGTCCTCGACCTTGATCGGCTCCGATGGTCCGGCGCTCGTGTAACCGGGGATCTCCGCGCCCGTGGTGGGGCCGCCGGTGAGGATCGCGCCGGCGAAGGTTCCATCGCTGTACCCGCGAGCGGTGCCCCCGGAGAGGTCGCCCCGCGCCGCGGTGCGCTCGTGCCAGCGCCGCGCGCACAGCTGCTGCAACTCCTGGTGGTCGCGCAGCCTCCCCTCTCCCTTCTTGCGATCGAGCGTGACGAGCAGCTTCTCGCCGGGGGCAAGCGGCTTGGGCTCGGACACCGTCTCGGCGACCGCCACCACGCCGGGCTCGGAGGAGAACACGTGCGCCTCGCTCGTCTCGACGTGCCAGAGCGGACGCAGGCCGAGCGCGTCGGTGGAGAAGATGCACTCGTCGCCGTGGCGGGACAGCAGCGCCACCGGGCCTTGCGCGAACGGGCCGAAGGCCTGGCGCAGGTACATGTAGAAGCCGCGCAGCTCGCCGGGCATGCCCTTGATCTCGTTGACGATCGGCGGCAGCACGAGCTCGACGGCCTCGACCAGCGAAAGGCCCTCCCGGTTGATCAGCGCCTCGACGATGCGTCCCAGGTCCTGCGAGTCGGAGGAGTCGTCGGCCAGCGGCACGCCCAGCATTCCCGCCTCCTGGCGCAGTCGCGCGATCGTGTTGATCTCGCCGTTGTGCCCGAGCAGGCTGAAGGGCTGGACCCGCTTGAAGCTCGGCCAGGTGTTGGTCGAGTAGCGGTTGTGGCCGAAGACCGCGGCGGTCTTGGCGCGCCCGTCCTGGAGGTCCGGGTAGTAGCGACCCAGCGCCGACGGGGCGCCAAGCACCTTGTAGACGACCGTGCTGGTCGAGCATGACGCGACGTGCAGGTCGAGCTCCCGCTCGAGCTGGATCGTCAGCTCGAAGCACAGGCGCGGCTCCTCGATCAGGCCGCCAAGCTGCCAGAAGACCGGCTCCTCCTCCCGCGCCTGCGGGCCGAGCGCGGTCGTGTCCACCGGGTTCTCGCGCTCCGCCAGCACGCGGAAGCCGATCCGGCTCATGATCTCGCGCGCCCGCTTCTGGATCTGCCTCAGGTTTCCGCCCCTGCGTGGGATGAAGACGTGCGCGACCGCGAACGCCGGGTCGAGCGCCAGCTTGGAGGCGTGCCCACCCTCATGTATCGCCTCGGCCCAGATCTCGCGGGGGATGTCGATGAGGACGCCGCAGCCGTCGCCCTCGCCGTCCACGTTGCCGGCGCGATGCAGCATCTTCTCGAGCGCCTGCAACGCCGCCTCGATGGCCTCGTGCGTGGGCTGCGCCTGCTTGGACACCGCCGCGTAGAGCGCGCAGGCGTCGCGATCGACGACTGTGGAAGGCGCTCGCCGCGGCCGGTACGCCTGCGTGGCCGAATAGCTGGGTTCCACTTGCTTCCTCCTCGGGTTCCGCGCCTTCTCCGAGCGGGCGCGCGACGGGTAGGGACGGCAACTATAGAGGCGAGACCGGTCGTTCGCCTTGTCGGTGGAGTGGGCGCGCGAAAACGGCGGAAATTGCGAGAAAGTTCCGTTGGCCGTTTTCCGCTGGACATCCCGACCGCCAGACCGAGACCTGGGTGATCCTCGCCAGCTTTCGGTGAGGCGGCTGCCAGACCAAGGTCGTCTGGGGAGGGCCGGCCCGGGGTTGGCCGACTTCCCCCTGACATATTCGGGAAGGCGCCTACCCCCGCAGCGGCTCGCGGATCCGGCCGCGCGGCATGCGCCCGCGGAGCGTCCCGAACGCTGCGCTAGTAGCCCTGGCGCTCTGAGGTAGGGTGCCGCCGGTTGCCGATGGCCATGCTCCCCGCCGCCACCACGATCACGGTGCTGTCCCAAAAGGGCGGCACGGGCAAGACGACCACCGTCAGGACCCTGGCCGACGTCTACCGCCGTATCGGTCTCGAGGTGCTGTGCGTGGACCTCGACCCGCAGGGCAACCTCTCCGACTACTTCGACGTGCCGGCGGACGCCTCGCCCACCGTGGCCGACGTGCTCTCCGGGCAGACGCGCGCGGTCGACGCCGTCCACCAGGGGATCCTGCCGGCAAACCTCGGCCTGGCCGAGGCTGAGCTGATTCTGAGCGGGAAGATGGGCCGCGAGCTCACGCTCCGGCGATCGCTGCGTGACGTGAAGCGGCGCCACGACCTCGTGCTGGTGGACTGCCCGCCCTCGCTCGGGCTGCTCACGGTCAACGCCCTCGTCGCTGCCGACCACGCGCTCATCTCGAGCGAGGCCGAGTACTTCTCGCTGCAAGGGATGGAGCAGGCGCTTGAGGTCGTGGAGCTGGCCAAGGAGTCGCTCCACCCCGACCTCGATTGGCTCGGGGTGGTGCTCAACATCGCTGACCTGCGCCTCGTGCATGCCCGCGATGCGCGCAAGCAGCTCGAGGACCGCTTCGGCAAGAAGCTGCTGGACACGGTCATCCGGCGCTCGGTCCGGTACGCGGAGTCCGCCGAGCGGGGCGTCTCGATCCTCGACTACGCGCCCGACCTCGGCGCCGACTACCTGGCGCTGGCCGACGAAGTCCTTGCGCGGCTCGGCCTGGAGGAGGAGCGCGAGCGAGTGGGCGCGCTCCGGAGCGAGCTGGTACCCGCGTGAGGGAGCTCATGTTCAAGCCGGCCACGGAGCTAGCTGCGCTGGTCCGCTCGGGCGAGGTCGCCTCGCGGGAGCTGGTGCAGGCGTCACTCGACTCGATCGGGGGCTTG
The DNA here is from genome assembly GCA_035264265.1 of Thermoleophilaceae bacterium. GTDB lineage: Bacteria > Actinomycetota > Thermoleophilia > Solirubrobacterales > Thermoleophilaceae > DASXBA01. The sequence goes on along the minus strand of DATFQM010000089.1, from coordinate 442 downwards.
AACGGCGAGCTGAACGCCTTCGTCCACGTCGACGCGGACGGAGCCATCGCCACCGCGGACGCCATCGAGCCGGGCGACGAGCGCCCGTTCGCCGGCGTGCCGATCGCGATCAAGGACGGCGCGGCGGTCGCGGGTCTGCCCCTGACGCTGGGCTCCCGGCTCTTCGGCGACTTCGTGCCGCAGCACGATGCCTACGTGGTGCGCAGGATCCGCGAGGCCGGGTTCGTGATCGTCGGGAAGACCAACATGCCGGAGTTCGGGATCCTGCCGGTGACCGAGCCGCGCCGGTTCGGTCCGACTAGCAACCCCTGGGACCCCCGCCGCACCCCAGGCGGCTCTTCCGGCGGGGCGGCGGCGGCCGTTGCCGCGGGCATGGTGCCGATCGCTCATGGGTCCGACGGCGGCGGCTCGATCCGGATCCCGGCGGCCTGCTGCGGCTTGG
>DATFQM010000088.1:0-2236 GCA_035264265.1 Thermoleophilaceae bacterium | reverse complement strand
CACAGGCCCTCGACCGGGTTGAACTCGGGCGCATACGCCGGCAGGCGCTCCACCACCAGCCAGGACCGCTGGGTCGCGAGCCAGGCTTGCATGGCGCGGCTGCGGTGGGCCGGCAGCCCGTCCCACAACAGCGTGGCCTTCTCGCCGCCGAGGGAGCGGCGCAGCTCGCCCAGGACCTGAATCAGGCTGTCGGTGGTGTAGTTGCCGGGCTGGAGATGGAAGGCGAGTTGGGCGCCGCCCCCTCGGACGCCATAGCAGACCGCGGCCGCCATCGAGGCCCGCTTCCAGTTGAACGGATGGATCAACGTCGGCGGGCGACCGCAAGGCGGAGGGCGGGGCGGATGAGCTCGAGCATCTCGCCATACTTGCTAAAGCTTTCATCGTGTGGCGGAGCCGGTTACCGGACGGTGGTGCGGGTGAACCCGGCCTCGTGGAACGGCACGTGCGTGAACGGGTCATCCCACTTCGCCAGCTCGGCGGCCAGCGCGTCGGAGATCGGCCCGAAGAGCTGCCCGCTCATGGATGTGTCGAGCCAGTCGAAGGCGGTGGCGAAGTGCTTGGCGTTCACCTGCATGTGGAACTCCATCGAGGCGGAGTCCGGGTGGACCTGGACGATGGAGAGGCTCTTGCCGTCCTGGTCGAGGTAGGCGTGGAAGGCGATCATGCGCGGTTCGTTCGTCTCCACGAAGTCCACGAGCTCGGCAATGCGCTTGCGGGCTTCCTCCTGCTTACCGGGCTTGATCGTGTAGGTGAACACGTTGATCAGCGGTCCGGACATGGTGTCCTCCCCTCTCCCCGCGAGCCGACCGGCGGCTCGATTGCGGTGTCAGGATGCACCGCGGCCCTAACGGTCGGCTAAAGGGCGCCGCCTCGCCCCCCCTGCGAGGGGGTGCTACCGTCTGGCCCGGGAGGATCGGTGGAGTTCCGAATCTTGGGACCGACGGAGGTCCTGGACCGGAGGCGGGGGGTACCGCTCCCCGGGGGGCGCGGACGGGCCCTCCTCGCCCTGCTGGTGCTTCATGCCGGCCAGCCGGTCTCGGCCGACCGGCTCATCGACGAGCTGTGGGGCGAGAGTCCTCCGACGGCCCGGACGGTCGTCCATGGCCTGGTGTCGCGGTTGCGGGCTGTGCTCGAGCCAGGCAGGGGCCAGGCCCGGCCCGGCGCCCTGCTCCAGACGTCCGGGAGTGGCTACCGGCTCGCGATCGAGCCGGACGCCGTCGACGCTCACCGGTTCAAGCGGCTGATCGACGAGGCCGGCGACGCCCCAGCGAAGGTGCGGGCTGCGAAGCTCTCGGCGGCTCTGGCCCTCTGGCGGGAGACGGCCCTCGCCGACTTCGCGTACGAGCCGTTCGCCCAGCGAGCCATCGCCGCACTGGAGGAGCTTGGGACCCAGGCGATCGAGGATCGGATCGAGGCGGACCTCGAGGCGGGTCGTGCCGCGGATCTCGTGCCCGAACTGGAACAGCTCATCCGGGCCCATCGGTTCCGAGAGCGGCCGCACGGCTTGCTGATGCTTGCGCTCTACCGCTCGGGACGTCAGGCGGACGCCCTCCAGGCGTACCGGGACACCCGCTCGCTGCTGGGCGAGAAGCTGGGCCTCGAACCCGGCCCCACCCTGCGTGAGCTCGAGACGGCGATCCTGAGGCAGGACCCCTCACTCGAGCTGCCGTCTGCAGACCGCGCCCGGACAGGGCCCCTCGGCTCGCCGGGGTCCTGGCTTCCCCGGGAGCGACGCACAGCGACGGTCGCGGCCCTCGACGTCGCCCCCAGCGCGAACCCGAACGCGGATGCTGAGGCCGTCGGGCGCCTCGGCGCCGACTGCGCGCGGGTCGCGGCCGAGGTGATCGAGCGGCACGGCGGGCGCGTCGAGCGCGAGCTCGGGGACACCCTGGTCGCGTTCTTCGGGTTCCCGGTGGCAAGGGAGGACGACGCGCTGAGGGCCGTGCGGGCCGTTGCCGACGCACAGGCTGCAGTTCTGGCGCTGAACAACCGCCCGTCGGGGATCCAGGGCGTCCTGTACCGGTCGCGGGCGGGCATCGAAGCGGGCGACATCGTGGTCGCAGGGCCGGGGCTGCGCTCCGCGATTGTGTTGCGGGGCCCGTGGTAAGGGCGGCGACCGGGTTGCAGCAGGCAGCGCCGGACGACCAGATTGTGGTCGGGCCGGCGGCGCAGCAGCTGCTCCGGGGGGCGGTGATCATGAAACCCCTCCATGGCGCTCCGGGAGAGACCACGGGCT
>DATFQM010000087.1:0-16239 GCA_035264265.1 Thermoleophilaceae bacterium | reverse complement strand
GGCGACCCTGATCCGAACCTACCTCGAACGCAAAGAGGCGCTCGACGCCGCCGGGCTGCGCGAGTAGCTGTGTCGCGGGAGAACGTGGGGGTGGTCCGGAAGATGTACGAGGGTTTCGGGCGCGCGGGCGTCGACGGGATGCTCGAGTTCATGGATCCGGACGTCGACCACCGGGCGATCGAGGGCGCGCCGGACGACGAAGGAGTGGTCAGCGGCCACGACGCCATGCGCGGCCACCTCGAGCAGTGGCTCGAGACGTTCGACGACCTTCGCACTGAGGCCGAGGAGCTGATCGACACCGGCGACCAGGTCATTGCCATGCTCCACGTCACCGCGCGTATGAAGCAGAGCGACGCCGAGGTCGATATGCGCTTCGGGGTCGTCTGGACGCTTCGGGACGGAAAGGTCGTTCAAGGTCGCGAGTACGCCACCCGTGAAGCCGCCCTCGAAGCCGTGGGACTGCGCGAATAGGGGTGTCGCGGGCGAACGTCTCGGCCCGGCTGTGGCTCGTCGTCTCGACCCAGACGAGATACTGCGCGGCAGGAAGATCACCCGCATGCACCCGAATTCCACTGGAGTGCCGGGGCGGGTATCCTGACACGGAAGGAGAAACGCATGGCTGCACGCGACGACCGGAGGGGAATAGGCGGGATATCGCTCGGCGGCATCCTCGTCATCGTCGGGATCGTCGTGATGATCATCTGGAGCTTCTGGCTCGGGCTGATCATCGCGTTGGTCGGGCTCGTCGCCTTCGGCGGTTTCGCCCGCGGCAAGTGGTACTGAGCGAAGCTCGGATCGAGAGCTAGCTCAACCACCGTTTAGAGCCGGCGCCTCCGGCTGTTCCGCTCGACACGTGCGGTCCCGACCCAAGCGCCGAGCCGGTCAGAAGACCGAGCGAGATGCGTTCGGGAACCCCAGATAGGGCCGCCCCGACGCAAGCTCTCGCTTGCACCGGGCTGGCTTCGTCGTGTAAACCGACCACTGTCCAAAGGAGGCCAGCCGCTCCGTCCGCGCGGGGCCGTGGTGCCGCGTGAACTGCAGCCGGCTCTCCGCGTAGGGCAGGAAGAGGACGGCGGGTTTCCGCGGGACTTGGACCGTGACGGTCCCTCGCGAGGGATGCTGACGCAGTCCTCGCTTGAGCCGCTGCAGCGTCTGCTCGTCACCCGACGTCTTCAGCTTCCCAATCTTGCGAATGGGCAGCTCGAGGCGCCAGGCGACCAGCCCCTTCGTCCACGTGAGTCCCCGGGGGAGGGCGGAAAGCCCACACCGGCGCAGGTTGGCGCCCCCGGCGCGGGTCACCGCCTTCCACAAGTCGGACTCCACTCGCGCGCGCCTCGCCGCTTCCTCCGCCGCCGTGACCGCGTTCTCCGCGCGCGGGATGAAGGACAGCGCCAGGACGGCCAGGCCACCGGCGGCGACTGCCGCCCTGACCCACGTGCGGCGCGGCGCTTCCACCAATCGAACCGCTCCCGCCGCCCCGACGACGCAGAGAAGCGCCGCGGGAAGGTTGAAGAACCTCGGGTAGCTTGGGTACCCGCCCGCCATCATGAGCCCTAGCAGCGCAAACCAGATCGCGGCCAGGCCGGCGACTTCGAGGAACCCGCGGTCCCCCCGCCAGGCGGCGAGCGCCGTCCCGCCGATGGCCGCCAGCGAAAGCGGAACTGGTGCGGTGTACAGAGCCTGACTCAGGGGGTCCCCACCTGACTCGAGGAGATGACGTGAGAGCCTGCTCCCATAGAAAGGATCGCCGGCCCCAATCCAATCTGGCACCAGCCAGAGCGCAGGGACAGCCGCAAGGGTCAGAGCGACCCACGTCAGGCCTACCTCGGAGCGCCACCACATGAGCCCTGCGTAGACCGCGAGCAGTGGAAAGGCCTCCGGACGGGTGGCCGACACGGCGGCCCCAAGTAGCAGCGCCTGACCCTGCCGTCCCGCGAGGTGACGATCAATCGCCGCAAGCAGGAGCGCGATGGCGACGGGCTCGCTGTAGCCGTGCGAGAACTCCCGTATCCACACCAGGCTCACGACCAGCCCCACGACGGCAATCACCCCCGCCGCGGAACGCCGCACGACGCTGCCGCCACCCACAAGCCTTCCAGCGAGGCGGAACGCCAACAGAAGCCCGAGCAGGGCGATCGAGCGCGCGCACAGAATCCAGAGCTTGGGGGCGACGGAGCCCGCAAGCGACAGAGGCACGGTAGCCAGGACCGGGAGCGGCTTCCATGAAGGAGGGCCGCCTAGCTTCGTCGAGAAGGCGTAGTCGGGCTGTACCAGCTCCCGCCCCCACACGATCCAACCCCAGGAGTCCGTCGTCGGGGCCGACGGGATCAGCAGGCTAAGGGCAGCCAGTCCGACACACGCGAGGCAGGCCGCCAATGCCCGCGCGCCACGTGCTCGGTCAAGCGGACCCCCTCGGATTCGTGCGCTGCGGGCTCGTACCGAAGCGACCACCTGGAAGCGACACGGTAGCGGCCTACGCTGACGCGAGGGGACACCGATATGTCGCCGAGAACGCTGCGATCAGCCGGCCCCGTTCGGATGGAACCGGTCGCAGAGGCCGCTCGTCTGCACGCCCGGGGCTAGCCGTGCCGCCCGGCCGGCGAAGGCCACAGGCGGGTGACCGCGGCCGCGAGGCCAGGGGGCAGGCGGCCGTCGGTCGACAGCCACGAGCCGGCGAGGATGAGCAGCAGGCCCGCCACCGCGCCCGCCCCGGGACGCTCACCGAGAATCGTCACGCCGAGCGCGACCGCCACCACGGGTGAGACGTAGGTGATGACCAGCGCGCGCCCGGCCCCGACCTCGGCGACCAGTGCGCCGTAGAAGACAAAGGCCGCGGCCGTACAGAGGAGGCCCAGGACAAGCAGGGCCACGATGGCCGATGCCGACGGCACGGCCGCGGGAGGGTCGATCGCCACCGCGGGGGTGAGGAGCAGAGCGGCGAGAGCGAGGGCCGCCCCCATTGATGCGCGCGCGTCCAGATCGGCCAGGTGGCGCTTGAGGACCATGGGCCCGGCCGCGTAGCCCAGCGCCGCGAGAAGGATTGCCGTGGCACCGAGCAGCTCGTCGGTCCGCCCGGCGACGTCGACCCCTACCAACGCCACCACTCCCGCCAGGCCAATCAAGAGCCCGGCCAGCCTCGATCCGCCCGCCCGTTCCGAGGCGTCGAAGCGCAAGGCCAGCAAGACGACGAACAGAGGGGCGGCGGCGATGAGGATCGCGGCGAGCGACGATGAGACGTGCTGCTCGCCCGCCGCTATCAACGGAAACGGAACGGCGATCTCGAACAAGGCGAAGACCGCGAGCCAGGGCCAGCGCCCTCGCAGCGCTCCGAGGGCACCTACCCGCCAGGCAAGCCCAAGGAGCACCGCGCCGCCCAGCACGACGCGCGCCCAGGCCAGGAAGGCAGGAGGGACGCCGTCGTCGACGGCGACCTTGATGAACAGGTAGGGAATCCCCCAGAGGGTGGAGACCGCAGCGAATGCTCCCCATGCCCGGGCGCTCACGAACGCTCGATCATGACGCGAGGGCGCGGCCGATGCTTGGGAAGATGAGTGGATGCCCACGACCCCCTCCATCCACGCCCCCCACCTGACCGCGGTGATGCGCGAGGGGGAGCGGGTCACACCGCTGGAGCTCTTCTTCGACCTGGTCTTCGTCCTCGCCATCACGCAGTGCACGGCGCTGATGGCGAAAGAGCCGACCTGGCAGGGGCTGGTCAAGGGGATGCTCGTGCTCGGCGTCCTGTGGTGGTCCTGGGTCGGCTATGCATGGCTCACCAGCGTCGTGGACCCAGAGGAGGGCACGGTCCGCCTCGCGATCATCGCCGCGATGGCGGCGCTGCTCGTGGCCGCCCTCTGCGTGCCGCACGCGTTCGACAGCTCGGCGGGGCTGTTCGCGGCGGCCTACGGGGTCGTCCGATGGGCACAAATCGCGCTGTTCCTGGTGGCCAGCCGCGACGATCCGAACCTGCGGAAGTCGGTGGTCGGATTGGCCGGCAGCACCGCGATGGGCGTGGGACTGCTCGCGGCGGCCTCGTTCGCGGACGGCGCGATCCAGGGCTGCTTGTGGGCCGTCGCGCTCGGGCTGGACATGGCGGGTCCGTACTTCTTCGGCTCCGAGGGCTGGAAGCTCGTGCCGGGGCATTTCGCCGAGCGCCACGGGCTGATCGTGATCATCGCGCTGGGCGAGTCCATCGTCGCGATCGGCGTGGGCGCCGAGGGCGACGTCGATGCGGGAGTGGTTGCTGCGGCGGTTCTCGGCGTCCTGGTTGCAGCCGCGCTCTGGTGGCTGTACTTCGACGTGGTCGCCCTGGTCGCCGAGCGGCGCCTGATAAACGCGGCGGAGGGCCGCGAGCGGAACGAGATCGCCCGGGACTCCTTCTCCTACCTGCACTTTCCGATGGTGGCCGGGATCGTGCTGCTCGCGCTGGGGCTGAAGAAGACCCTTGAGCACGTCGAGGATCCCCTCAACCTGGTGCCGGCGGTGGCCACGCTCGGCGGCACCGCGATCTACCTGCTTGCCCATGTGGCCTTCCGTTGGCGCAACGTCCACCGGTTCAGCACGGGCCGCCTCATGTGCGCGCTCCTCCTGCTCGCGCTGATCGCGGCAGCCGTCGAGCTGCCGGCTCTCGCCACGGTCGGCATCCTCGTCGCGGCCCTCGGGGTCCTGATCGCGTACGAGGCGATCCACTTCGCCGAGCTGCGGGACCGCCTTCGCCACCAGCTCGCGACGGAGCCCGTCGCGGACTAACTCCGGCTGCTGGCTTCTGGCCGGCGAAGCGTTTTTTTAACGCTCGGTTAGCCCGCCTTCAGGGACGCTCGCCACCGTTGTCGGCGATGAGCAGCATGGCCGACAGAAGCCCAACGGCAGAGCGCCGCGCTCGTCGCGCGGGACGCGCGTGGGAAGCGCGCCTCGCCGCCGAGGTGAGGCGCATGGCCGCGGAGCTGAAGTCGCCGTCGGAACGGCCACGTCCCATTAAAGGAGTGAGACGCCAATGCCCCGTGTGATGGTCACAACGGATCCCCACGACGGCCAGCCGCCCCGGACTCTGCTCGACGAGTTCGTGGATGCGGTCCATCTGGAGAGCGAGCACTCCGCCGACGCCTTCGTGGAGCGGCTCGGCTGGGCGATCGTCGACGCGGGCAACGAGGAGCCGCCCGCGACCAGCCAGCCGCGCTGGCGCTAACTGCGCTCCAGGCCGAACAGGCGGTCGCGCTCGAGGCGCTCCTCGATGGCCTCGTCGATCTGCCTGGCCACCTTGGGCATGGTGTGGGTCATGTCCCGGAAGCTCTCCGCGGACATGACGATCGCCTTGATGGACGATGTCGCGATCACCGAGGCTGTGCGGCCGATGTGGCGAACGAGCCCGATCTCGCCCAGGAAGTCACCGGGCCCGAGATCGGTGAGGTGCTTACCGCCGCTCACGACGGCGGCAGTGCCCTCCTCGATCACGAAGAACTCACAGGGGGACTGGCCCTCGTCAACGAGGTGACCCCCGCGGGGAATAACCACCTCCCGGCAGTGGACGGCGACCTTCGCCCGCTGGCGGTCCGAGAGCCACGCGAACAGCGCCAGGCGCTTCAGCCGAGTTGCGTCCACGATCCTCCTCAACCCGTCCGCGCGGTCGAAGTTACGGCGTCCCGGCGGCGCGCCAGCAAGCGGGCGGCGATCACGCCGCCGATGGCTCCGAAGAGGTGGCCTTGCCAGGAGATGCCCTCCTGGGGAACGAGGCTCGCGAGCAGCGCCCCGCCCCATACCACGACGACCAGGGCCCCCATCGCCAACTCGAGCGCGTTTCTGTCGACGACGCCTCGGCTGATCAGGTAGCTCGCGTAGCCGAACACCACTCCGCTGGCGCCGATGTGGACCGTGTTCTCGGGCGCGAAGACCCAGGTGCCTAGCCCGCCTACGACTATCACGATCACCGTGACCGCCGCCACCCGCGCGACGCCGCTCAGCGCGATCGCGAGACCCAGTATCACGAAAGGGATCGTGTTCGAGATCAGGTGGTCGAAGCTGGCATGCAGGAAGGGGGCGGCGGCGACTCCGCGCAGACCCTCCACGTCATGCGGCTCGATGCCCCAGGTGTCGAGCCGATGGTCGTCGACCGTGTCCACCACCTCAACTAGCCACATGAGGCCGGCCATGGCCAGCACGAGGCGGAAGCCGGCGAAGCGCGCCTGCTGGGCAGGGCTGCGCTCGGAGCTCAGCTCGAGCCTGCTTCCTCGCCGGCGATCTCGCGAGCCAGTGCGATCGACTCCTCGAGCGAGACCCCAGCGCGGGCGGCGACCCAGCAGGCGACCGGCGCGGCCACGCGCTCGGAAGCGTGCGCGGCCTCCGCTGCGAGATCGAGGATCGCGGAGAACTCCTGCGAGCTCGGCGGGTCGACTCCTAGCCGAGCCGCGTAGGAATCGATCCATTCCTTCGCGTTCATCCGAAGGGCAGGCTAGCTCTTCTCCAGGACCTCGAAGCCGATCCCCGCTCGCCTAAGGCGGTCCGTGAGCGCGTCGCCCATCGCGATCGCGGTAGTCACCTGGCCGGCGCTCGCCGGCAGCTCATCCTGCGCGAGGCATAGCGCGGCCTCGGAGACCATCTTGGCGGTCTCGCCGTACCCGGGGTCCCCGCCCGAGACCTCCGTGACGGCGCGGCGGCCGCCGCCCTCCCCCTCGAAGCGAACCTTGAACCAGGCCTTGGCGCGCTGCTCCGGGGAGGGGCCCTCGCCCGGCTTCCTGCGGCCCATCAGCCACTTGCGCGCCGGCGGCACCTGGGCGAGAGCGAACAGCCCCGCCATGCCGACCGGCAGCCCCAGCGCCACCGGCAGCCGCTTCAAGACGAGGTAGTGGCTGTAGGAGAAGTCGGGCCCGTAGCGATCCAGGGCGCGCGCCGAGCGCACCACGATCACGGGGTCGATCGTGAGCATCGGGAGCGCCCACCCCCCGATGCTGCCCTGGCGCTTTGGAATTCCCCTCACGCCACGGACCCTGCGAACGTCCGACCGCGGCTCGAGCTTCCGCCGCTCCCCGCTGGCCTCGGCGAGCTGGCGCACGCGCGAGAAGGCGGTCACAGCGGACTCAAGCGTGCCTCCCGACAGGGTCCCGCCACCGCGCACGAACCCCTCGAGCTTGATCGGTACGCCCTCCGGCAACTGCTGCACCGTGAAGTAGGCGCCGAGGTCGTGCGGGATCGAGTCGAATCCGCAGCAATGGACTATCCGGGCGCCGGTCCGGGCCGCCCGCTCGTGATAACGGGTGTACATGAGGTCGACGAACTCCGGCTCACCCGTCAGGTCGACGTAGTCCGTGCCGGCCTCTGCGCAGGCGGCCACGAGCGGCTCCCCGTACCTGATGTAAGGGCCGACGGTGGTGATGACGACGCGGGTGGCGGCGGCCACGTCGCGGAGCGAATCGGGCTCCTCCGCGTCGGCGCGCAGGAGGTGTAGCTCGCCGAGCGCGGGGTCGGCGGCAGCCAGGTCCGAGCGCAGCTTCTCGAGCTTGGCGGGGTTGCGGCCGGCGAGGGCCCAGCGGACTCCGCCGGCATGGCGGGCCAGATACTCGGCGGTAAGCGCGCCGGTGAAGCCGGTGGCTCCGAACACGACGATGTCGTGCGGACGGTCGGTCAAAGCGGTCTCCTCACTCCGACCTCGTCCAGATGATCCAAGACGTCGGCGGGATCCTCGTACACGCGGAAGGCCCCCGCATACAACAGCTCCTCGCGCCCGTACCCGCCGGAGAGGAGCCCGATTCCGAGCGCGCGGGCGCGGCGGGCCGCCAGCAGGTCCCAGACGCTGTCGCCCACCACGATGCTGTCGCGGATGTCGATCCCGATCCGCTCCGCCGCCGTCAGGAAGAGGTCTGGATCCGGTTTCGCGTAGCGCACCAGATCGCGGGTGACGAGGGGCGTCTCAGGGGGCAGGCCCAACAGCGCGAGCGCCGGCCGCGCCGAGCGCTCCGCTCCGCTCGTGGCGATCGCCCATTGGATTCCCTGGCGCGTGAGGGTCGCAAGCAGCTCCTCAGCGCCGGGAAGCGGCCGAACGCTGGGGTAGTGGCGTGCGTAGGCCTGGGCGTGGATGGCGGGAAGGCGCTCGAGGGTCTCTGCGTCCAGCTCGCTCTCCAGTTCGCGCAGCAGCGCGGTCACGAACAGCCCGCCGCTCATGCCGATACGGCGGTGGAGCTTCCACACGGCAAGCGAGACGCCGAGCTGCTCCAACGCCTCGCGCCAGGCGATCACGTGCTGGTAGACACTGTCGATCAGCGTCCCATCGAGGTCGAAGATGAACGCGGGCTGAGCGGACGACCGCTCTGCTGCGCCGGCCGTCATTGCCGCCGGCGCGCTCCGGTCGCGAGCGCGCCGGCGACGCCTCCAGGCGTCTTCAAGAGACGGCGGCTGGCTGCTCCGCCGACTCGACAGGTGCGCGCTTCCTGAGCATCCGGAGGAATTCGCGCATCCAGGACGGATGATCCGGCCATGCACGCGCGGAGACCATGACGCCGTCCACTACCGCCTCTCCGTCGACGAACTCGCCGCCCACCGCCGCGACGTCGGGCTCGAGCGCCGGATATGCGGCGGTCTTGCGCCCTTCCAGCACGCCGGCCGCTCCCAGGGCGAGCGGCGCGTGGCAGAGCTGAGCCACCGGCTTCTCGTCTGAGAAGAAGTGCTGAATGATCCGCTGGCAGTCGGGGTCGTTGCGGATGTACTCGGGGGCCCGTCCTCCTGGGACGACGAGCGCAACGTAGTCGGACGGATCCACGTCCGCGAAGGCGAGGTCGGCGTCCCAGGTATAGCCCGGCTTCTCCGTGTAGGTGTCGTAGCCCTCAACGAAGTCGTGTACGACGAACTGGAGCTTCTTCTTCGATGGCCCGGCGATCTGGACGTCGTAGCCCTCCTCGGTCAGGCGCTGGTAGGGGTACATGACCTCGAGCGACTCGGCGGCGTCACCCGTCAACATCAGGATCTTTGGCATGGGACTCCTCCTTCCTCGAACTTGCGGCCCCTACAGAAGGTACTCCCGTTGGCCGGGCCGAGGCAGGCGTCCATCGCCGATGGGTGTAGACCGACCAATTGGTCACCCGTAGCCCGACGCGGAGCGTTCAGCGCCGCAGCAGCGATCGGACCAGCCCGCGCCCGATCGTCAGCGGATGGTTCGCGACCGTGGCCACCCGGCCCACCAGCGAGCCGGGATTGTGCGCCACTCCAAGCTGGCGCATGATCGTCCCGACGTCGAAGTACACGCGCTCGCAGACGAGGCGGTCCTCCTCGAACAGGAAGAACGCCGTCATCCGGCATTCGAACGCGCGGCCCGTCGCGGGCAGCCCGCGGAAGCTGCCCTCATGGGTCCCACGAAGCCAGAACTCGGCGATCACGGCGTCGTCGGCGTGATGCAGGGCGATCAGCTCGTTGCGCTGGTCGGGGAAGGCCGCGCGGCCCTCTCTGTAATACGCCCATACCTCGGGCTCTCCGTCGTACACGTCGCCCGTGCCGACCAGCTCGTAGCGCGGGTGGTCGAACGTCTCCATCGTCACGTCGAATTCGAGCCGGTTCTCCGACTCCATGTGCTCGCGCACTATGCGCTCGCGCTTCTCGCGGAGAGCGTCAGCGATCGCCATCGGCTCCCTCAGAACCCAGCGCCTTCCGCCGTAACGACCACATCTGAGAGGCCCGCTCCAGCTCGAGCCCGGCGGCCCACGGCAGCGCCGGCGGTCCCAGCTCCAAGCGCAGCGAGCGAGCCGTTCTCCGCGCCAGCGCCGGGTCGGCGCCGGCCCGGGCTGCCAACTCGACGGCGGTCTCCTCGACGACGGCATCGTCCACCGCCGCCCAGGCCAGGCCCAACGCTGCGGCCCGCTCGCCGTCCATCCGCTCGCCGAAGAGCGACAGCGCCGCGGCCGCCTCGCGCGAGCCCGTCCGCCCGAGGAGGGCGCCGTGGCCTCCGCCGGGATGCAGCCCGATTGGCAGGAAGCCGGATACGATCAAGGCGTCGCGACCCACGACCCGCAGGTCCGTGGCCAGCGCGAGGTTGAGGCCGGCACCGACCGCCCCTCCGCGCACGGCGGCCACGGTCGGCGGCTCGAGCTCTCCGACCCGCTGGAAGGCGCGGTACACGGCGCCCAGCCCCGCGAAGGTCTCGGGCGCGGCGGGGTCCCGGCCGGCGGCGGCGAGCGTGGATCGGTCCCCTCCCGCGCAGAAGAACCCGCCCGCTCCCCGGACTACCACGGCGCCGACCTGACCGTCGGCGTCTAGATCGTCGCAGGCCGCGGCCAGCTCGGCTGCCATCCCCGCTGTAAGCGCGTTGCGCCGCTCCGGCGCATCGAGTGTCAGGACGGCGACTCCGCCTTCGCGCTCGAGTCGAACCTCGCCCGCCACTGCGGGCACGCTACCGGCTGGCTGCAAGCTGGTGTTGACGACCAGCACGCTGCAGGCGGCGTGGTGCGTCACCTTGTTGGGGACGCTGCCGAGCAGGCGCCGCGCCCCCGTCATGCCCCGGTTCCCGACGACGATCAGGTCGGCGCTAACCTGCTCCGCGACACCCATCAGGGCGTCCGCGGGGTCGCCCCTGGGGCGTGGAGCTCGACCTCGGCGCCGTCCGCCCTGGTGAGGGTCGCCGCCTTGTCGAGCACGGAATCGACCTTGAAGTCGGGATCCGGAGTCCACGAGGCGGCCTCCGGAACGGAGGCTCTACCGACGGCGACCTTCGCGGCCGACGGAGTGTGGGCGTTCAGGAGGTGCAGGACACGCCCCATCCGGCGGCCAGCGCCGCGGCGCGCTTGACCGCCTCCGTGGCCGTGGGCGAGCCGTCGGTGCCCACCACGATCGAGTTGAACATCGAGAGTCTCCTCTCCTCTACCTCGAGGGTCGAGACTAATTCAAGGAGGGGTCGGCCGGCATGGTGGCCAGAAGCGAATAGGCGCCGCCCTTCCGCTGCAGCGCATCCGCCCACAGGTCGCCTTCGAGGAAGGGGTCTTCGGGATCCGCCGACTCCACTATCCAGGCGCCCTGCTCGACCTCTCCGTCGAGCTGGCCGGGTCCCCATCCCGCGTATCCCGCGTACACGCGCAGGCGCCGGAGGGCGGGCTCGGCCGCATCGGGATCGAGCAGACCGAGACTGCCGACCACGGTCGTTCCCGCCTCGCCGGCATCCTCGAAGTCCCCCAGCGCGACGACCGACTCCGGCGAGACCGGCCCGCCCACCCGCACCAGCTCGTCATGGTCGGCCAACTCGGCCAGCGCCGAGACCGCCTCACCCACGCTCGTCTCCGAGGGGCGGTTGAGCACCACGCCCATGGCGCCCTCGTCCGTATGCTCGAGCACCAGGACGACGGCGCGCCGGAAGTAGTCGAACAGCGACGGCGCAGCGATCAGGAGCTGACCCCGAAGCGAGTCGGTCATGCACGGGATTCTCGCGAGTAGTAGCTTCGCGCGCATGCGAGAGGGACTCGACGTCGGAGACGGCCTCCAGGCCGCCGCGGCGGCGCAAACGACCCCTCCGCCGGCGCAGGCCTAGGTGCGCGTACTCACGGTCGTCCATCAGCGGGACGCCGGACCCGGAGTGTTCGCGGAGGCGGCAGACGCCCTCGGCCACGAGCTCGTGGAGTGGCTGCCGAGCGAGGGCCCCCCGCCGGGGCCGGACGCGTTCGGCGCGGCGATGGTGTTCGGCGGCGCCATGGACGTCGACGAGGAGGACGAGCACCCCTGGCTTTCCGGCGAGAAGCACTTCCTGCGCGGACTGCTCGACCGCCGGATGCCCGTGCTCGGGGTCTGTCTGGGCGCCGAGCTGCTCGCCGAGGCCGCCGGCGCCGAGCCGGGCCGGGCGTCACAGCCGGAGATTGGCTGGCACGAGATCGAGCTCACGCCCGAGGCGAGCGAAGACCGGCTGCTCGGCTGGTTGCCCGAGCGCCTCGAGGGGTTCCAGTGGCACTCTTACGAGGCGCCGCTGCCCCCCGGCGCCGTGCCACTCGCGGAGAGCCGCGTGTGCCTCCAGGCGTTCCGGCTCCCAGATGGTGGCGGTTGGGGGCTGCAGTTCCACGCGGAGGTCACCCGCCAGTCGCTCGAGCGCTGGCTCGCCGACTACCGGCGGGACCTCGACGCGGTGCGAATCGGCCTCGACCCCGATTCGCTCAGGGCCGAGACCGCTCGCAAGATCGACGCCTGGAACGAGCTCGGGCGCGGGCTATGCGCGCGCTTCCTGGAGACGGCGCAGCATTGCGCCGTTACTCTGGGGTGAGGTACGCGGCGGCGAGCCCGCCATCCACCAAGAAGGTGGAGGCGGTCACGTAGGAGGACTCGTCGCTCGCGAGGAAGAGCGCGCCCTGGGCGATCTCATGCGCCTTCGCGAAGCGTCCCATGGGAAGGTGGACCAGCCGCCGTTCGGCCTGCTCCGGGTCGTTCGCGTACAGCTCGTGTAGGAGCGGTGTGTCCACCGGCCCGGGGCAGAGCGCGTTCACGCGCACCCCGCGGCGCGCGAACTGCACGCCGAGCTCCCTCGACAGGGCCAGGACGCCGCCCTTCGAGGCCGTGTAGGAGACCTGCGAGGTCGCCGACCCCATCACCGCCACGAACGAGGAGGTGTTGATCACCGAGCCCCCTCCAGCCTCGAGCAGGTGCGGGATCCCGTACTTGCAGCAGAGGAAGACGGCCTTCAGGTTCACGTCCTGGACCCGCTGCCAGGCCTCCACCGAGGTGTCGAGCACGGACGCGTCCTCAGCGGGCGAGATGCCCGCGTTGTTTAACAGCATCGTGGATGCGCTCGTGTCCCTCGCGCGTGCGCATGTACATGTCCCGCACCTGGTCCTCATCGGTCACATCGGCCTCTATCGCCACGTGCTCGGCGGGCTTGACGTCGACGCCCACCACGGTCGCGCCTTCCGCCGCGAACACCTCGCAAGCCGCGGCGCCGATGCCACCGGCCGCCCCGGTGACCACGCAGACCTTTCCGTCGAGCCGGCCCACTACTCGGTCGCGTAGTAGACGTTCTTGAGCTCCGTGTAGTGCTCGAGCGCGTGCGGGCCGAGCTCGCGGCCGACCCCGGACTGCTTGAAGCCGCCGAACGGCGTGGCCACCCGCACCGAGGTGTTCGAGTTGATCGAGATCACACCGGTCTCGATCGCGCTCGCCACCCGGAGCGCCTTTCCGCCGTCGCGTGTCCAGATGGAGCCGGAGAGGCCGTAGATGGTGTCGTTGGCCAGCCGCACCGCCTCCTCCTCGTCGCGGAACGGGATCACGCACGCCACGGGACCGAAGATCTCCTCGCGCGCCGCGCGGTCGTCGTTCGCGACCGGGCAGAGCACCGTCGGCGGGAACCAAAAACCCGCCCCCTCCGGAGCGGAGCCGCGGATGGCCACCGGCGCCTCGCCGTTCAGGTAGGACGCCACCTTGCTGCGTTGGTTTGCCGAGATCAGCGGGCCCATCTGGGTGTCCTCGTCCAGGGGATCGCCCACCCTCAGCCCCTCCACAGCCTCCTCCAGCGCGTCCATGAAGCGGTCGAGGGCCGAGCGCTCCACGAGGATCCGGGAGCGCGCGCAGCAGTCCTGGCCGGCATTGCCGAACACGGCGATCGGCGCTGCCGCGGCGGCACGCTCGAGGTCGGCGTCGGCGAAGATCACGTTGGCCGACTTGCCGCCCAGCTCGAGGGTGACCCGCTTGATCGACCCGGCGGCAGACTCGGCGATCCGCCGGCCTACCTCGGTCGAGCCCGTGAAGGCGATCTTGGCCACGTCTGGATGCTCCACGAGCCGCTGCCCGCACACCGATCCCGGCCCCGGCACCACGTTCACCACGCCTTCCGGTATTCCCGCCTCGAGCGCGATCCGCTCGAACTCCACCGCGGTGAGGGGAGTCAGCTCGGCGGGTTTGAGCACCAGCGTGTTGCCTGCGGCGAGAGCGGGCGCGACCTTCCAGGAGGCGATCACCAGCGGGAAGTTCCACGGCACGATCAGCCCCACCACCCCCAGCGGCTCTCGGAAGGTCATGTCCACGCCGCCGGGCACGGGAATCGTGTCCCCGAGCAGGCGCTCCGGAGCGCCCGCGTAGTAGCGGAAAGTCTCGACCACCATCTCCATCTCGGCGCGGGGCATCCGAGATCGGCTTGCCGGCGTTGCGGGCCTCGATCCGGGCGAGCTCTTCGAGGCCACTCTGGAGAGCATCACCGAGGCGGTGGAGGAGCGCGGCGCGGTCGCTCGGGACGACGGCCCGCCACTCCGGAAACGCCGCCTTCGCTCGAGCCATGGCGGCGTCGGTCTCCTCGACGCCGGCCTGCGGGAGCTCGGCCATGACCTCGGCGGTAGCGGGCTCGACCACCTGGATCACGAAGCCACCTCCTTGACGCGGGCCCCTTCAACCAGAGCTCCGATGACGCGGTCGCGCTCGTCCTCCTCCGGATGCCAGAGCACGCCGAGCACGAAGCCGCGCTCCGGCAGCTCGATCGCCTCTATCAGCTCATCGGGCAGCGACCAGCCGCTCGCCACCAGCCCCTCGCCGAGCTCGGCGAGGCCTTGGTGATGATGCGACCTCACCCCCGTCGTCTCGGCGCCGACCGTCCGCGCCGCCAGGGAGCCCGGCTCCAGCCGCACCTCGTGGTCGCAGAAGGCACCGGGGCTGTGACGGTGCACGTCGAGGCGCTCGAGGTGCTGGTCGAGCGTGCCGCCGAGCGCCACGTTCAGGAGCTCCATGCCGCGGCAGATGCCGAGCACCGGAAGGCCACGCTCGAGCGCCCGGTGAGCGAGGGCGAGCTCGAAGCGGTCCCGCTCAGGACGGGTGCGGTGGGTCTGGGGGTGTGGGCGGGCCCCGTAGGCCGAGGGGTCGATGTCGTTGCCGCCGGCCAGGAGCAGGCCGTCGACAAGGTCGAGGACTTGGTCGGGAGACTGGGCCACGGCGTCGTCGGGCGGCAGGATGACGGCCAGGGCGCCGGCCTTCGCCACCGCACCCGTGTAGGTGCGGGGGGTCACGTTGGTTTCGAGCTCCCATGAGCCCAAGGCAGCGCGCTCGACCCCGGCGCAGATCCCGATCACCGGGCTGCTCACAACATCACCGGAGTGGCGCAACGTCAGCCGCGCTCGAACATCCGGCGCCGCTCGTAGTCGGTGACCACCTCGTCGAACAGGCGTTGTTCGGTGCGGCCGTAGTTGAGGTAGTGCTTCCAGACCGCGTCGCCGAACGTCCGCTTGGCGAACTCGCTCGACTCCCAGAGGTCGACCGCCTCGCGGAGGGTCGATGGGAAGGGCTGGGCCTCGGCCTCCGCGTAGGCGTTGCCGATTAGCTCTGGCCCGGGATCGGTGCCGTTCTCCATTCCGTCGAGCCCAGCAGCGAGCAGCGCCGCATAGCCGAGGTAGGGGTTGGCGTCGGCGCCGGGAATCCGGCATTCGACCCGCCGGGACTGGCCGTGGCCGACAATGCGGAAGCCGCAAGTGCGATTGTCGCGCCCCCAGGAGATGGAGGTCGGCGCCCAGCTCTCGGCCGCGAAGCGCTTGTAGGAGTTGATCGCCGGCGCCACGAACAAGGCCAGCTCGCGGATCCGCTGCCGCTGCCCGCCCAGATAGTGGCGGAAGACGTCGGTCTCCTCGTGGCCGTCGACGAAGGCGCTCTTGTCACCCTGGAACAGGCTGGAGTGGATGTGGCACGAGCTGCCGATGTCCTTCTCCGACGGCTTCGCCATGAAGGTCGCCGAGATCCCGTTCAGAAAGGCGATCTCCTTGACGCCGTTCTTGTAGATCGTGTGCCGGTCCGCTGAGGTGACGGCGTCGGCCTAGCGCGTGTTGACCTCGTGCTGCCCGTACCAGGCCTCTCCCTTGGAGAACTCGACTGGGATGCCGGCCGCGTGCATGCCGCGGCGAATCGGCCCGAGGTACTGCTCGTCCATCGTCGTGGCGAGGATGTGGTAGTCGAGGATGTAGGGAATCGTCGGCGTGAGGCCCTTGTAGTCCTTCTCGTGCGCCCCGCTGTAGCTCTCCTTGTAGAGGTAGAACTCGAGCTCCGAGGCGAAGTAGGGGAGGTAGCCCATCTCCCGGGCGCGGTCGAACTGGGCGATCAGTACCTGCCGGGGGGAGGCGACGACCGGCGAGCCGTCGTGGTTCGCGACGTCGCAGAGGACGAGGGCGGTGCGGTCGAGCCAGGGGATCCGGCGCAGCGTGGCGAGGTCCGGGACGATTGCGAAGTCCCCGTAACCCTTCTCCCAATTGGCCATCTCGTACCCAGGGACGGGATCCATCTCCATGTCCAGCGCGAGCAGGTAGTTGCAGCCCTCGATCCCGTGCT
>DATFQM010000086.1:0-42189 GCA_035264265.1 Thermoleophilaceae bacterium | reverse complement strand
GCGTCGATCGCGCCCTCGGCGGCGCCGGCGCCGACGAGGTTGTGGAGCTCGTCGATGAACAGGATGATGTCGCCGCGCTGGGTGATCTCCTTCATCACCTTCTTCAGGCGCTCCTCGAACTCGCCCCGGTACTTCGAGCCGGCGACCAGCGCCGCCAGGTCGAGGGTGTAGATCTGCTTGTTCTTCAGGAGCTCGGGAACCTCGCCGCTCGTGATGCGCTGGGCCAGGCCCTCGACCACCGCCGTCTTGCCGACGCCCGGCTCGCCGATCAGCACGGGGTTGTTCTTGGTGCGGCGCGAGAGGATCTGCATGATCCGCTCGATCTCGATCTCGCGGCCGACGACCGGGTCGAGCTTGCCCTCGGAGGCGAGCTTGGTGAGGTTGCGGCCGAACTGGTCGAGCAGCTTCGAGGATTTCTTTCCTTCCCCCTGCTGGCCCGCCTGGGCACCGCGCTGCCGGCCGCCGGGGCCGGAGAGCATGCGGATGACCTCGTTGCGGATTTTCTCGGAGTCGGCGTCGAAGTCGAGCAGGATTCGGGCGGCCACGCCCTCGTTCTCACGCACCAGGCCGAGGAGGATGTGCTCGGTACCGATGTAGTTGTGGCCGAGGCTCAGTGCCTCGCGCAGAGCGAGCTCGAGCACCTTCTTCGCCCGCGGCGTGAAGGGGATCTGGCCGGAGGTGACCTCCTCGCCGGAGCCCACGATGCGTACCACCTGCGCGCGGACGCGCTCGACGGTGATGTCGAGCGACTCGAGCACGCGCGCGGCGAGCCCCTCCTCCTCGCGGAGCAGGCCGAGGAGGATGTGCTCGGTACCGATGTAGTTGTGCTTCAGGATGCGGGCTTCCTCTTGCGCGAGGACAACCACCTGCCTGGCCCGTTCTGTGAAGCGCTCGAACACGATCTTGCTCTCTGGTCGGGTTCTGTGGGTCGGGTACTACCCAGAACTCCCTTCAGGATCTATTCGGCAGGAACGCCGACCTGGATGAGTGTCCTGGAGACGCCCGACGCCTGCGGTCGAGTCTACCAACGCCCTCTGTGTCGAAGGGCGGCTTAATCCTGGCGTAAATCCCGCTCCCACCGAGGTGTTTTGAGCTAGCTCTGCCTCTTACGGGACGGACCCCGCACCAGCGGGAAGAGCACCACTTCCCGGATCGAATCCCGGCCCGAGAGGATCATCACAAGCCGGTCTATTCCGACTCCGATCCCGCCGGTCGGGGGCATGCCGTGCTCGAGCGCCCGGATGAAGTCCTCATCGTAGGGCTGTGTCTCCTCGTCGCCCGCGGCCTGCTCGGCGCGCTGGGCCTCGAATCGCGCCCGCTGCTCGTCCGGGTCGTTCAGCTCCGTGAACGCGTTGGCGAACTCCATTCCGGCCGCGAAGCACTCGAAGCGCTCCACGAGGCCGGGCTCGGAGCGGTGGTCCTTGGCAAAGGGCGACAGCTCCCTGGGGTAGTCCATGACGAACGTCGGCTGCGCCAGCGTGGGCTCGACGTGCTTCGAGAGCATGTGATCCACGAGCCGGGGCCAGGTCTCCGTGGCGTCCAGCTCGATGCCGCGTTCGCGGGCGGCGGCCACCAAGGCGTCGCGGTCTCGGTGCTCCAGCACGTCGACACCGGTTGCCTGGGCGATCGCCTCGCGGAGCCTCAGCCGCTTCCACGGGGGGGTGAAGTCGAGCGGCCCCTGGTAGCCGACCTCCCTGGCGACGTACTGGATGAGCTCCTCCAGCTCCCGCGCGATGTCCTCGTAGTCGGCGTAGGCCTCGTACCACTCGAGCATCGTGAACTCGGGGTTGTGCTTGTAGGAGACGCCCTCGTTGCGGAAGTCCTTGCCCAGCTCGTAGACCTTCTCCAGGCCGCCGACGATCAGCCGCTTCAGGTAGAGCTCGGTGGCGATCCGCAGGTAGAGGTCTCGGTCGAGCGCGTGGTGCCGGGTGACGAACGGTCGTGAGAGGGCGCCCCCGTACAGTGGCTGGAGCACCGGCGTCTCGACCTCCAGGAAGCCGCGCCCGTCGAGCCAGCGGCGGACCGCGGCGATCACCCGCGAGCGCAGGATGAAGAGCTCCCGGGTCTCCTCGTTGGCCATCAGGTCGAGCTCCCGCTGCCGGTGCCGGGTCTCGATGTCCTCCAGGCCGTGGTACTTCTCCGGCGGGTTGCGAAGCGACTTCGCGAGCAGGGTCCAGTCCGTCGCCTTGAGCGTCAGCTGCCCCCGCCTGGTCGCGAAAGCGGTGCCGTCCACGCCGACGAGGTCGCCCAGATCCAGCGAGATCAGGCGCTCGAAGGAGTCCTCCCCCAGCACGTCCTTGCGTGCGTGGACCTGGATCCTGCCGGCGCGGTCTACCAGGTCGAGGAACGCCGCGCCGCCGTGCCCGCGGCGCGCCGCCAGACGGCCCGCGAGGCGGTACGCGGAGTCGGTCTCCTCTCCCGGGGAGAGGAAGCGGTGAGCGGCACGGACGTCGGCTGTAGGCACGACGCCTTGGAACTGGTGCGGGAAGGGCTCGACTCCAGCGGCACGCAGCGACTCGGCCTTTGCGCGGCGGTCTTCCTCGGTCGAGCCGGTGCGCTCGGAGTCCGGCACGCCGGGAACCCTAATGCGGTCCTCGCGTGGGACCGGACGCAGGCCAAGCGGAAATGCCTTACGCCGTCTCGATCTTGGTGATCTTGAGCTTGCGGGCCGGGCCGCGAGGCACGGGGACGGAGACGACCTCTCCCCGCTTGTGACCCATCAGGGCCTTGCCCACCGGCGACTCGTTGGAGAGCCTGTTGTCGGCAGGCTTCGCCTCGGCCGAGCCGACGATCGTGTACTTGGTCGACTTCTCCGTCTTCTGGTCCTTGACGTGCACGATCACGCCGACGTCGACGGCATCGGTGTTGATCGACTTCTCGTCGATCACCCTGGCGTGGCGCAGCTTCTCTTCGAGATCGGCGATCTGCTTCTCGAGCATGGCCTGCTCGTTCTTCGCGTCGTCGTACTCGGCGTTCTCGGCGATGTCGCCGAACTCGCGCGCGTCCCTGATGCGGGCGGCCACCTCTCGCCTCCGCTGGGTCTGCAGCTCCTCGAGCTTCATCTTGAGCTCCTCCAGACCCTTGGGTGTCAAAACTGTCTCTCTGGCCATGAAAAAAGCCCTCGCTTCGCCCGCCGAGGGACGGACGAGTCTAGCAATCGCCGCAGCCCGCTCAGGCGGCGAGCCGAGGCCGCTCGCCGTGTCGGTTTTGGTGCAGGACCTCACGTGCGGCCGCGGTGCTCCGAGCCTTCACGAGACGCTGCTGCAGCGCCTTCGAAAGGCCTAGCCGCTCCGCGTACCAGGGGTAGACCTTGCGCAAGTAGCGGGCCGAGCGCCCGGGTCCCAAGTGCTCGTCGCAGCGTTCGATCATCCAGTCGAGCTCCTCCAGCACCTCGTCCGCCGAAGGTTCTCCCTTCCGCAGCCCCAGCAGGCGCTCGAAACGCCAGGGATTTCCGAGTGAGCCGCGGGCCAGCATGACCGCGTCGGCGCCGCTGCGCTCGAATGCCTCCAAGACCCGCTGGTCCGTGGACAGCCCGCCCGACAGCATGACGGGGACCTCCAGAGCCTCGACGAGCTCGGCGGCGAGGTCGTAGTCGGGAGCGCCCTTGTGCTGCTGAGAGGCGTGCCGCGGGTGGAAGGCGATGCCCGACACGTCCGCCTCCTCGGCCAGGCGCCGGGCCAGCGTCAGCCCGTTTCGCTCGCCGGGCCGGTGGCCGGGACGCAGTTTCACCGTCACCGGGAGTCCGCCACCCTGGGCCGCCGCTCTCGCGATCGCGACGGCTCGGTCGTGGTCGTCGAGCAGGGCCGCGCCGGCGCCCGTCTTGCAGACCTTGCGGACCGGGCAGCCCATGTTGACGTCGATCAGGTCGGCGCCGGCCTCCGCCGCGACCGCCGCCGCATCCCGCATCACCTCCGGGTCCTGGCCGAAGAGCTGGATCGACACGGGATGCTCCTCCGGATGAATGCGGAGCAGCTCGCGCATCGTTCGCTCGTTGCCGTACTTGACTCCGAAGCTCGACACCATCTCCGAGATCACGAGACCGGCCCCGTGGCGCCGGGCCTGCAGGCGCACGAACCAGTTGCCGATGCCGGCCAGCGGCGCGAGCACCAGCCGGTTGGCGATCTCCACCCCGCCGAGCCTCCAGCTGTCGGTCAGCGAGCGCACGGCGCGAGGGTAGCGCTCGAGGGTCCCGCCGGTCAGGGGTCATCCCGACCCAGAACGGAGGGAGCCCGCATCAACTCGCATTACGTTCCCAGATCAGCCGGAGACCGTTCAAGGTGAGCAGGTCGTCGACCTCGTCGATCTCGTCGCAATGGGGCACGATCGGCTCGGCCAGCCCACCCGTGGCAACCGTGGCCGCCTCTTCGTCGAGCGCCTCGCGCAGCCTCGAGACGATGGCGTCCACCTGGCCGGCGAAGCCGTAGATGACGCCGGCCTGGATCGCCGCCTGTGTGTTCTTCCCGATCGTCCCGGGCGGCGCCTCCAGGTCCACCTCGAAGAGGCGAGCGGCCCGCTGTGAGAGAGCCTCGATGGAGATCTCGACGCCGGGAGCGATGACTCCGCCGAGGTAGTCGCCCTCGGAGGACACGACGTCGTAGTTGATGGTCGTTCCGAAGTCGACCGAGATGCACGGCCCGCCGAACCGCGCATAGGCCGCCACGGCGTTGACGAGCCGGTCGGCCCCCACCTCGCGCGGGTTGTCGATCTTGATCGCCATGCCGGTCTTGAGCCCCGGGCCGACCACCTGCAGGGCGCCCTCGAAGTAGCGCTCCGAGCCGAGCTCGTATTCGTGGCCGAGCTGAGGCACCACCGACGACACGATCGCGGCGTCCACGTCGCCCAGCCTCAGGCCGCGCAGGGCCAGCAGGCCGGCGAGCTGCGCGCCGAGCATGTCCGCCGTCGCCTCTCGGTCCGTGGAGAGGCGCCAGCTGTCCACGAGCTCCTCGCTGCGAAAGACCCCTATGTGCGTCTGGGTGTTCCCGACGTCGATGGCGAGCAGCACGCAGGCGAGATTACTCCGGGCCTCCCGGCCCGGACCCCGCTACGCCGGGCCTCGCGCGGCCGGCGCCCCCATCGCGTGAAAGCCTCCGTCCACGTGCAGGATCTCCCCGGACACGCCGCGCGAGAGATCCGACAGCAGGAAGCACACGGCGTCGGCCACGGGCGCGGCGTCCTCGGTGTTCCAGCCCAGCGGCGCCTGTAGCTCCCACGTCGAGGCGAGCTCGTCGAAACCGGGAATCCCGCCGGCCGCGGGTGTCTCGACGGGGCCGGCAGAGACGAGGTTGACGCGTACGCCGCGTGGGCCGAGGTCGCGGGCCAGGTAGCGGCCGACGGACTCGAGCGCCGCTTTCGAGACCCCCATCCAGTCGTAGACGGGCCAGGCGACCGAGGCGTCGAAGTCGAGCCCCACGAGGCTGCCGCCGCCGTCGAACAGCGGCTCCAGCGCCTCTCCCATCGCCTTGAGCGAGTAGGCGCTGGTCCGGAAAGCCGCCTCGGCCGACTCACGCGGGGTGCGCAGGAAGTTGCCGCCGAGCGCGTCGTCGGGCGCGAACGCGATCGCGTGCAGCGCGCCGTCGAGGCCGCCCCAACGGCCACGCAGCTCTGCTGCGAGCGCCTCGAAGTGCGCCGGCTCGTTTACGTCCAGCTCGAGCACGTCCGGCGGCTCGGGCAGCTGCTTCGCGGCCCGCTCGGTCATCCGCCGGGCCCGGCCGAAGCTCGTGAGGATGACCTCGGCGCCGCTTCGCTGAGCGCGCTCCGCGACCGCGAAGGCGATGCTGCGCCGGGTCATCACTCCTGTCAACAGAAGTCGCTTGCCCTCGAGCATCGGACTCAGATCAGCACCGGCTGGCGATTCGACTCGACCCGCTGCGGCTCGGGCGCGGCCGCGGGCTCCCGCCTCCACACGACCTCCACGCTGGCGCGCGCAACGACCTTTCCGCGTTGGTTGAGCACGCGCCAGCGACAGGTCACTAGGCCGTGGCCCTCATCCAGCTCACGCAGCGAGGCAAGCTGCCCCTCGACCCTGATCGTGTCGCCGATCCGGGCGGGATGCTTGAAGACCACGTCGGCGATCCGCCGGAGCGCCACGACCCGGGCAGGGTCGAACGGGACCAGCCCGGCCGCATAGGACAGGACCAGCATGCCGTGCGCGATCCGCTCGCCGAAGCGGCTGCCCGCCGACCACTCCGCGTCGGTGTGCTGGGGGTGGGTGTCGCCGCTGAGGCCGGCGAACAGCGTCACGTCGGCCTCCGTGAGCGTGCGTCCGCCGGTGGCGAACCGCTCGCCCTCGCGCAGCTCGTCGAAGCTCTTGGAAAGCGGGGTCATGCAGCCTCCTCACGTTGTCGGATGCGAAGCGCCTCAATCACCTCCGCCGCCGCTCGGCGGTGGCCCTCCGGGGACGGGTGAAAGCCGTCGGCAGCGCGGTAGGCCGGCTCGCGCGTGTGGGGGTGCTCCGCCCACTCGAGCAGCACGACGTCGTGCTCGGCCGCGACCTCACGGCAAGCCGCGTTGAAGCCCTCGATCCCGCGCCTCACCCGCCTCCGGGTACGCTCGCGGAGCGGCACGAAGCGCGACAGGTCAGGATAGGTGGCGGTAAGGACTGAGGCCTCTGGCGCCTCCGCACGGATGCGGCCCAACATCCGCGCGAGCCGCCGGCCGAACCCCTCGGGATCGGGCCGCACCGACTCGAGCACGTCGTTGGCGCCGCAGATCAGCGACACGAGATCGGGTCGCAAGGCGAGGGCGGGGCCGAGCTGCTCCTCCTCGACGTCGCGGCTCGTCGCCCCGATCCGAGCGAAGTTCGCATAGACGACGTCCGGGCCGAGCGCCGCGGCCACCGCGTCCGGCCAGCGCCTCTCGCGCTCCGGATCGGTGCCGCAGGTAAGGCTGTCGCCGAGGGCGACGTAGCTGGAGGGCGTCCGCGTCATGTCCGCCAGTCGGCCAGCGCGCCGAGTGCCCACTCGACGCGCTCACGGGTCCTTGCGGGCTCCACAACCTCGTCGATGTGGCCCTCGCGCGCGGAAACGGCGGCGGAGAGGTGCTCGTCGGCGTACTCGGCGGTGAGCCGATCGTGGGTCTCGCCGGGGTCGTCCGCCTCGGCGATCTCCCGGCGACGGACGATTCCCACCGCCTGCCTGGGAGCCATGATCCCGATCTCCGCATCCGGCCATGCGAGCGCGAGGTCGGCGCCGAGGTCCTTCGAGTTCATCGTGATGAACCCGCCGCCGTACGCCTTCCGCAGGACGATGGTCAGCTTGGGGACGCTCGCCGCGGCGAAGGCATGCAGCAGGCCGGCGCCGTGCCGGATCACGCCCCGCTCCTCCTGGCGGGTGCCCGGGAGGAAGCCCGGCGTATCGACCAGGACCAGCAGCGGCAGCCCGAACTCGTCGCACTTGCGCACGAAGCGGGCGGCCTTCTGGGCCGCCTCCGAGTCGATTACTCCGCCGAGATACCAGGGCTGGTTCGCGATCAGGCCGACCGGCTGGCCGGCTATGCGGCAGAAGGCCGTGACCATGTTGCGCGCCCAGCGCTCCGACACTTCGAGCAGGCGGCCGCCGTCGACGATCTCACGGGCCGCGTCGCGAACGTCGTAGACGCGCCTGGCCTCGTCAGGGACGTGCCTGGACGGGTCGAGCCCCGGCGGCTCCACTGGAGGGGCGGCGGGCGGCGGCTCGCCGGCCCGCTGGGGGAAGTGGCCGAGCAGGTCGCGGGCCAGCAGGGCCGCCGCACCATCGCTCTCGGCCACGAAATGGCAGACGCCGTTTCGGGAATGCACGCGCGGGCCGCCGAGCTGGGCCGCGTCCACGGCTTCCCCCGTCACCTCGCGGACAACCCCCGGGCCGGTGAGGAACATGCTCGACTCGCCGGTCATGATCACGAAGTCGGTGAGCGCCGGGGAATACGCGCCGCCGCCGGCGGACACCCCCGTGACGAGCGTGATCTGCGGCACCCGGCCTGAGTTCACGACCGTCTCGCGAAAGATCCGCCCATAGCCACCGAGGGCGGCCACACCGTCGTCCATGCGGGCACCCGCGGACTCGACGAAGCCGACGACCGGCACCCCCGCGCGGCCCGCGAGCTGGATGACCCGCACGATGGACTCCGCGTGCGCCTCGCCGAGCGAGCCGCCGGCGAAGGAACGGTCCTGCGCGTAGCAGTAGACCGGCCGCCCGGCGACCATCCCGGCGCCCGCCACCACGCCGTCTCCGGGGCGGGTGCGCCTGGAGGGGCGCCGCGGCAGCACGGTCGAGCGGATCACTTGCAGCGACCCCTCGTCGCACAAGAGCTCGAGCCGCTCGCTTGGCGAGAGCTGCCGCGGCTCCGGGGCCTCGACCGGCGTCTGCTCGACTACGGCCATCTTCACGAGGCAGCCTCCAGGCAGAGAACCGCGTTGTGCCCGCCGAAGCCGAACGAGTTCGTGATCCCGATCGCGGGGCTGTCGCCGTTCGGAAGCGGCCTCGCCCCGTCCGGCACGTAGTCCAGATCGAGCCCCTCGTCCGGCTCCTCGTAGTTCAGCGTGGGCGGCGCCACGCGGTCACGAAGCGCCAGCAGCGTGGCGATCGCCTCGACCGCGCCGGCGGCCCCGAGCAGGTGCCCGATGGTCGACTTCGTCGAGCTGACCGGGACCGCATGGGCCTGCTGCTCGCCGAGAGCCGCCTTGAGCGCCTCGGTCTCCGAGCGGTCGTTGAGCGGCGTCGAAGTCCCGTGTGCGTTCACGTAGAGCACCTCCTCGGGCTCAAAGCGGGCGTCCGCCAACGCCAGCTCGATCGCGCGGGCGGCTCCGTGGCCGTGCGGCTCGGGGGCCGTGAGGTGGTGGGCGTCGGAGGTCGCGCCGTAGCCGCGGACGTATCCCAGAATGCGGGCGCCGCGCTCGCGCGCCTTCGACTCCTCCTCCAACACGAGGATGCCGGCGCCCTCGCCCATCACGAACCCGTCCCGCCGCCGGTCGAAGGGGCGTGAGATGCCGCTCGGCGAGGTGGCCTCCATCCGCCGGAACGCGGCGGTGGCGAGCGGAGTGAGTGTGGACTCGCTGCCGCCGGTGACCACCGCGTCGGCGTCTCCGTAGGCGATCAGGCGAGCTGACATCCCGATCGAGTGCGATGACGCCGCGCAGGCCGAGACGGTCCCGAAGGACTGGCCCTCGAGCCCGTGGCGCATTGCCAGCACCCCGGCGGCGGCGTTGGCCATCAGCAGCGGAATGGCAAGCGGCGAGACTCGCTCGGCGCCCTGCTCCTGCAGCGTCAGATGCTGCTTCTCCAGCGTTCCGATTCCTCCGATGCCGGTCCCGATCACGGAGCCGATCCGGTCGCGGTCGTAGGGCGGCTCATCCCAGCCCGCGTCGTCGAGCGCCTCTCCCGCGGCGGCGAGCGCGAGCTGGGTGAAGCGGTCCGAGCGGCGGACCTCCTTCGTGCTCAGGTGGTCGGTGGGCTCGAACTCCGTGCAGGCGGCGACGCCGTCCTCGATTCCGGAGGCTCCGGCCGTCCAGCGCTCGTGCAGCGTGCGAGCGCCGACACCGAGCGGGGTGACGGCGCCTATGCCCGTGATGACCGGCGTGCGAGTCATGACATTCGCTCCGCCACGAGGTCGACCGCCTGGCCGACCGTCCTGATGCCCTCCATGTCCTCACCCTTGACCTGGACGCCCCATTCGTCCTCGGAGATCTGGGCGAGCTCCACGAGGTCCAGGGAATCGACGTCGAGCTGCTCGAACTCGGCGTCGCGGCTGATCTGGTCTGGCTCCGCGCCGAACTCGATCAGCGCCTCCCTGATTCGCTCCTCGACCTGCTCTTTCGTGACCGTGGTGGACATTGCTTCTCCTTTCAGGCGGTGAGTCCGCCGTCGACTGTCAACAGTGCGCCGGTGACGTACGAGGCCTCGTCCGAGGCCAGGAACCGCACGCATGCGGCGATCTCATCCGGTCTGCCGGGGCGCCGGGCGGGCACCGCCTCGAGGAGCTCGCGCCCGACGCCCTCGGTCAATTCTGTCTCCACGAAGCCCGGGGCGACCGCGTTCACCGTCACCGAGCGGCGGGCCACTTCGGCGGCGACCGTCTTGGTCAGCGCCACGAGCCCGGCCTTGGATGCCGCGTAGTTGGCCTGGCCGGGGTTGGCGCGCGCCCCGCCCACGACGGAGGCGATGTTCACGATCCGGCCGTAGCGCGCCCGGATCATCGGCCTGAGCGCGCGCCGGGTCGTCCGGAACGCCGCCGAGAGATTGGTCTCAAGGACCTGCTCCCAGGCCTCGTCGTCGAGCTGCGGCGAAAGCCCGTCGGCGCGGGTGCCGGCGTTGTTCACGAGCACCACCACCGGCCCGAGGCGCTCCTCGAGCTCCTCGAACAGTTCCTGCTCCGCACCGGGCTGCGACAGGTCGGCCTGCACGGGCAGCGCGTGGCCGCCGGACTGCTCGATCTCGCGCGCCACCCGCTCGGCGCCATTGCGGTCTCTGCGGTAGTTCAGCCCCACAGGCCGGCCATCGCCGCTCAGCGCTCGGGCGATCGCCGCGCCGATTCCGCGTGAAGCACCGGTTACCAGTGCGCAGCCGCCGTTCACACCCATTCGACGAGCCCCGCTCCCCACGTGAATCCGGCGCCGAAGGCGGCGAGCAGCACGGTGGCGCCGCGCGGCAGCAAGCCTTGGGCCCGCGCCTCCGCGAGCGCCACCGGGATCGTCGCCGAAGAGGTGTTGCCGTAGCGGTCGATGCAGTCGATGACGCGCTCGCGGTCGAGTCCCAGCTTCTCGGCGACTGCGGCCAGGATTCGCGCGTTCGCCTGGTGGTAGACGAACAGGTCGATCTGGTCGAGGCGGGCGCCGGCCTCCTGGGCCGCTTCGAGCGTGCACTCGGCGAGCCGGCGCACCGCCTCCCTGAAGGTGTCGTGGCCCTGCATGCGGATCAGGCGCTCCTCGTGGGTCGCCCGGATCGCGGGGGCGCCGGTCGCGTCCGCGCGCAGGAGCACGGGCCCGACCCTTGCCCCTTCGCTCGACGGCGCCAGCACAGCGGCGCCGGCGCCGTCGGCGAACAGCGCTGCCGTGCCGCGATCCCTCGGGTCCGTCAGGCGGCTGAGCAGGTCGGCGCCGATCACGAGCGCCCGCTCCGCGCGGCCCGACTCTATTTGGGCCGAGGCGAGCCCGAGGGCGCCGAGGAAACCCGTGCAGGCGGCGCCCACGTCGAGGGCGCCGGCGCGTTCCGCGCCCAGCCGGTGCGCCACGAGGGGCGCCGCGTTGGGGGTCAGCTCGTCCGCGCTCATGGTCGCCACCAGAACGAGGTCGAGGTCCCGAGCAGCGAGACCCGCGTCGTCGAGGGCGCGACGCCCCGCGTAGGTGGCGAACGTGTCCAGCCGCTCCCCTTCGCTCGCGACGTGGCGCTCAAGTACGCCGGTGCGAGCGACGATCCAATCCTCGCTGACCCCGGCTTGCGCGGCGATCTCCGCGTTGCGCACCACGCGCTCTGGCAGTGCTGCGCCGATGCCGAGGATCGCGGCGCCGCCCGCGGTGCGGAGGCTACGGACGTCCGGAGCGGTGAGCGTCGCGCTACGCACGGGCCTCCACCCCCTCGAGCGTCCGACGCACCAGGCCGGTTAGCACCTTGCCGGGACCCACTTCGACGAACCTGCGGGCGCCGCGCGCAGCCATGGCCCGCATGACGTCCAACCAGCGCACGGGATGGGCGATTGCCTGGGAGAGGCGGAGCCGTATGTCGTCGAACGGCTCCGCGGTCACCCCAGACAGCACCGGAACGCGCGGCTCCTTCACCTCGATCTCCTCCAGCACCTCGCGGAAGGGGGCCACGGCCGGCTCCATCGCAGGCGAGTGAAAGGCCCCGCGGACAGCCAGGCGCCGGGTGCGCACGCCGTGTTCCTTCAACTCCGAGGCCGCCGCGTCGAGCGCACCCGACTCCCCCGACAGAACGACCTGTGAGGGCGCGTTGTCGTTCGCGACTGTGAGCCCGAGCCGGCGTGCGACCTCGTCGACTGCGCCGCGCTCGTCTCCGAGCGCGGCGAGCATGCCGCCGCCGCCGGCCGCCGCGGCGGCCTCCTGCATCAACCGGCCGCGCTCGGCGACGAGAAGGAGCCCATCGCGTTCGCTGAGCGCACCGGCCGCAACAAGAGCGCTGATCTCGCCGAGTGAGTGGCCCGCCATCACGGCGGCCTCCCCGTCGTCCAGTCGCTTCCAGCCCGCAAGGGACGCGCAGAAGATCGCGGGCTGTGCCCAGCGGGTGCCCTCGTCGGCGAGCTCGAAAGGGT
Organism: Thermoleophilaceae bacterium; assembly: GCA_035264265.1. Taxonomy (GTDB): domain Bacteria; phylum Actinomycetota; class Thermoleophilia; order Solirubrobacterales; family Thermoleophilaceae; genus DASXBA01. Next base: position 29,952 of record DATFQM010000086.1, on the reverse strand, counting down.
CGGCGCCGACCTGGTCGCGCGCGAGCGCGAGGAGATCCGGCCGGTCCTCCTGGACCCGGTCCCGCATGTCGGACGTCTGGCTCCCCTGACCGGGGAACAGCACAGCAAGTGTCGCATCGCGAGCCATCATGAGAGTGTTTTCCGTGGATGGCAGACGGACACCGGGACTGCCGTCCAGACCCCCCGGTCCGGGGGGTTTAGGGCGAAGCCCGGGGGGTTGAACATCCGCGAGGTCCCGTCCCGCGTTCCGATGCGACCTCTCGGCATCGTCGGGTGCCGGAGGGCCTCGCGGCAGGCGGCCGGCGCTCGCCGGCTGCCTGACCCGAGCCCCTCCGCCAGCCGCTAAGCGGTAAGCCCGAGCCGCTCGGCGCGCTGCACGGCCTCGGTGCGGTTGCGCGCGTTCAGCTTGCGGTAGAGCGAGCTTGTGTGCTCCTTGACCGTGTGCGGCGAAAGGAAGAGGCGCTGCGCGATCTCCTTGTTGGTGGCCCCGGAGGCCATCAGCGCCAGGACCTCGCGCTCTCGCTCCGACAGTGGCGCCGAGGGGCCCTCCGAGCGCGGCGCGAACACGGTCATGCCCTTGCCCACCATGCGCACGGCCATCGCCACGTCGTCCGCCGACCAGTCCTTGGAGACGAAGCCGGCGGCGCCGGCGGCCCGCGCCGCCTGGGGCGAGATCCAGCCGGCGCCGGAGATCAGGAGCACTCGGGTACTGGGCGACTCACGGCGGATCGTCTCGCAGAGCTCGGCGCCCGACTGCTCCCCGAGGAAGAGGTCGATCAAGGCCACGTGGGGCTCGTAGCGCCGGGCCAGCTCGAGCGCCTCGTCAGCGCCGCGGGCGGTCAGGCAGCGCTCGACCCACGGCTGCTCCGTGAGCAGGAGGCGAAAGCCCCACTGCACCACGTCGTGGTCGTCGACCACCAGCACGCGCAGGCGGCGCGCTTCGCTCATGGAGCGGAATCCTCCCGTGTCGGCACCACGAGCCGCACCCGCCACTCCCCGCCCTCATCTCCGAACTCGACCACCCCGCCAAGCTGGAGGGCCTCGAGCGCCGCGAGCCGGAGGCCCATGCCGGTCCCGCGCGTGCCGTCGGCCCTCGACGGGACGCCGTCGTTGCGGATCTCGAGCACGAAGGTGCCGTCCGTGCGGCCCACGTGCACCTGCACGTGACTCGGCCGGGCGTGCTTGTGCGCGTTGCGCAGCCCCTCTGCCAGCACGGACTGCGCGAGCGAGTCGATGCGGCTCGGCACCGAGAGGTCGGGCTCCCAGTCGACGTCCAGCGGGAGGTCCTTGTAGTGACGGCCGAGCCGGCGGAGCTCGTCCGCGAGCGTGGGGCCGTTGCTCGCGTGCGGCGGCGGTGACAGCGGGCGCGCCAGGGCCTCGCGGAGGTCCCCCAGCGCCACCTGCATCTCCTCGGCGCAGCGGGCGCGCTCCACCTCGCTCAGGTCACGCTCGGAGCCGAGCACGAGCGAGATGCCGAAGAGCCGCTGGACCACCCGCTCGTGGATCTCACGCGCCAGGGCGATCCGCGCAGAGAGCAGGCGGGCCCGGTCCTGCTGGACCGTGGCGATGCGGGCGCTCGCTGCCAGCGCCGCGGTCTTTCCGAGCGTCCACATCGTGTGCCGTTCCGGCTCGGTGAGCGTGAAGTGGCCGCCCCCCCGGTCCGCGAAGATCACCCCGAGCCAGCGCCCGCCGGCAGACACGGGGGTGCAAGTGAGGGTGGTAACTCCGGCGAAGCGGGCGTAGCGGGGCGGAACCTCGCGCTCGAGGTGCTCGGACACCTCCACGACCCTGTCGTCCCCGAGCGCCCGCTGAGCGATCGGCGTCTCCTCGAGCGTGCCATAGACATCGGCGAGCAGACCTGGCTCGACGCCGTGGCTGCCCACCGGAGCCACGATCTTGCGCACGTCGTCATAGAGGAACAGGCCCGCGCGCTCCATTGAGGTGAGACGGCACACCGCGTCGCAGAGACGGTCGTAGAAGGCTCCGCCGGATGACTGCGATTGGTCGTCCAGACCCGAGAGCAGCTCGACGAAGACATCGAGCGCGTCGGTCCGCGTGGAAGGCTCTGTCTCGGGCATCGTGCCTTTCCTAAGTCTGGGGCATCGTGCCTCCTCAGTACCGATACCCGGCTCTGCGGTTACGCCACCTCGAGCGGGCGTCCCCTGTGCAGGGACAACCTCAGCGTCTGCTCTGAGGTAAGCGTCACGACCCGGCGGTCGCCGCAGTTTCGGCAGCGGCAGTGCACCTGGCCGTCGAACTCGTCTACCTCGAGCGCCCATTCGACCTCACCGGACAGGCATACCCGGCATGCGAGCGCCGCCGCCACGAGCGAGGGGTCGTCGTCGCCCCTGAAGCTGGCCACCTCGCGAGCGTCCTCCATCTTGAAAGGGTCTATCCGGCCGAGGGGCTGGAGAACGTCCGATTCCGGAAAACCACCCGACTGGGGGGTTCTCGGCCCTGCGACCGCGCGACCGCGTCGCGCCGCGAAGCTCATGCCACGAGCCGGGCGGGGACAGAGTTCCGCCGCTCGATGCTAAAAGCCGCCGAGACGCCGCACCCGTTGGCTCGCCACGCCCGCCAGCTTGGAGCGAAGCGGTGTCCCGTCGGGCAGTTCGAGGCCCGGCTCGAGCTCCAGCAGCGGCTCGAGCACGAAGCGGCGACTGACGATCTCGGGGTGCGGCAGCGTGAGCCGCTCGGAGCGGAGCTCGAGGCCGTCAAGCAGGAGGATGTCGACGTCGATCGGCCGCGGCCCATGCCGGACGTCACCGCGGCGCCGGCCGAGCTCGCGTTCCACCTCCTTGCAGGCGTCGATCAGGTCCTGGGGGCCGAGCTGTGTGTCGACAGCGAGGCAGGCGTTCAGGAAATCAGGCTGGTCGCGGACCTCGCCCTGGGGCTCCGTCTCGTACACGGAGGACGTGGCAACCACGTCCACGCCATGGGAGGGAAGCGCCTCGCGCGCCGCGCGCAGGTGCGCGCGGCGGTCACCGACGTTCGAGCCGAGGCCCAGGTAGCCCCTCAAGCCGGCGCCACCCGCGGTCGTCCCAGGACCCGCAGCGGTAAGCGCGGCGTCCTACTCCCTCCAGACCTCTACGGAGACCTCGTCCACGGGCAGCGGGATCGGCGGCTCCGGCTTGGTTGCCTTGACCCGTACCGAGTCGGCCGCGTAGCGGTCGACGAGTCGCTCGGCCACGGCGGTGCAGAGTCGCTCGAGGGTCCTGTAGGAGCGCTCCTGGGCAGCCAGCGCCACCTGCTCGCACACGTCCGCGTAGTCGATCGTGTCCTCCACGAGGTCGGTGCCCGTGGCGTCGCACTCCTCCAGCTCGAAGGAGACGTCGAACACGAGTCGCTGGCCCAGCTCACGCTCCGCCTCACTCACCCCGTGCCGGGTGTACAGGGACAAGCCGCTGACCTCGATCGTGACCGAGGGCGACCCCGACGGCTCGTCGTCGTCGAGCTCGTCGAGCTTCTCGGGGAAGTCCGGCTCGTCGCTCATCCTTCCGAGTTCTCGGGCCGGACCGTAGCAGCGGCCACCGCCAACGCATCGACCACTTCGGCAACGTCGTGAACGCGGAAAACGGTCGCTCCGCGCTCGAGCGCGATCACGTTCGTGGCGATCGTCCCGGGGAGCCGTTCCCCCTCCGGCTTGCCGCCGGTGAGCTTGCCCAGGAAGCTCTTCCGGGAGGTGCCGACGACCACGGGCCGGCCGATCGCCACGATCTCGTCGAGACGTCGCAACAGCTCGAGGTTGTGGTCCACCGTCTTGCCGAACCCGATGCCCGGATCGAGCCACACGCTCTCTTCGGGCAGCCCCTCGGAGACGGCGAAGAACAGCCGCTCCTCGAGGAAAGCCTTCACCTCGGAGACCACGTCCTCGTAGCGCGGGTCCTCCTGCATCGTGCGCGGCTCGCCGAGCATGTGCATCAAGCAGCAGCTCCCGCCGCGCTCGGCCACGAGACCGGCGAGCTCCGGCTCGAAGCGGAACGCCGACACGTCGTTCACGATCGTCGCGCCGGCGTCGAGCGCGACTCGCGCCACTCCGACCTTGGTCGTATCGATGGAGACGGTGTGGCCCTCGCCGGCGAGTCGCTCGACGACGGGCTGGACCCGCCCGACCTCCTCGTCCTCGGGCACCGGCTTGGCGCCAGGCCTGGTCGACTCGCCACCCACGTCGAGGATGTCCGCGCCCTCGGCGGTCAGCCGCCTGCCGTGCTCGATCGCGGCCTCGGGCTCCGGGAACAGCCCGCCGTCCGAGAAGGAGTCGGGCGTGACATTGACGACGCCCATCACAACGGGCGGCTCGAGCGACACCGAGCTAGTCACTCGCCGGGCTGAGCGCCTCCTCGCGCTCGAAGAACGCCTGTGACCACACGATGCGGTCTCCGCGGTACTTGTTCACCCACCAGGCCTGGCGCTCCAATTCGACGCCACTCTCCTTCCCCTGAGCACGGACGCTGCCCTCCGCCACTACCGTGCCGCCCCTGCGCTCGGTCCGCTCAACCTGGACATGGAACGACTCCCACGTCGCCCACGTCTCGCTCAGGAAGTCGTGCAGACCGGCGTGTCCCCGATACACCCTCACGCCGCCCTCGACAGACGCCTCCATCGCGGATACGAACTCGCAGTCGGGATCGAAGAGCGATACCCAGCCCTCCATGTCCCCTCTGTTCCAGGTCTCGAAGGGCGCCCTGTCTTGCGGCTCGGAGTCCACGTCTGGGCAGTATCGCGCCCCGCCGCTTTCCAAAGTGCCCGATCGGAGGCCCGCTACCCCCACACCACGTGGAGCGTGGGTGGCTTCCGGAAGACCAGGCCGCGCGGCGCGCTCGGCCGAGCCGGATCGAGGCGCAGGCGCGGCAGGCGATCGAACAGGCGGCCGATCGCGGCGTGGGCCTCGAGTCGCGCGAGATGCATACCGATGCAGACATGAGGGCCCGCCGCGAAGGCGATCTGCAGACCGGCGTTCTCCCGGCGCAGGTCGAACCGGTCGGGGTCGGGGAACACCCTCGGGTCGCGGTTGGCACCGGCGATGGAGACGATGACGAGCTCACGGCGACCGATGAAGGCGCCGCCCAGGCGGACGTCGCGGCTCGCGTACCGGTCGATCACAGCGGCCGCCGGCTCGAGCCGGAGCGACTCCTCCACGGCGTTTGGCAGCAGCCCGCGGTCGTCGTCGACGAGCACGCGCTGCTTCGGGTCCCCGAGCAGGTGGAGAATCGCGGTCGAGATCATTCCCTCGGTCGTCTCGATGCCACCGAACATGAGTACCGCGACGTTCGAGACGACCTCGGCACGGGTGAGTCCGCCAGCCCGGCTCGCGGCGGCCGCGACGAGCGATGAGCGGGCGTCGCGGCCGAGCTCCGCCTCGACGCTCGAACGCAGCGCGGCGAACGCCTCCTTGCCGGCCACTGTGACCGGCCTTCCGCCGGCGACGCCCGTCACCGAGTCGACGATCGCGTCGTACCAGCCGAGCATCGCCGCCGTGTCCGTGCCCTCGAGGCCGAGGGCATGGGCCACCACGGCCGCTGCCAGCGGGCCGGCCAGGCTGCGCCGGAGCTCCGCGGCCCCGTCCGGCTCGACCGCGTCGATGAGCCGGTCGGTCTCCGCCTCGACGAGCGCCCCGAACCGTTCTCGCACCGCGTCGCGGCGAAAGGGCGGCGCGAATGGGTCGCGATGACGGCGATGCTCCGCGCCGTCGAGCGTGAGCATGCTCGGCCCCACGACCCGCCCTGTCGAGAAACGGGGGTCGTCAACCGTGAAGGTCGCCGCGTCGCGCATGACTCGCAGCGCGAGATCGCGGCGGGTGACGAGCCAGCCTCCAAGCGCGGGGAGCCACGAGACCGGCTCGTGCTCTCGTAGCCGGGCGAGCAGCGGATGCGGATCCCGCTCGAGCTCCTCGAGGCCGGCGCCGGCGCCGATCGGGAACCTGGCCGGTCGCGGCCGAGCGGCTTCAGTCATGCCCGAGCAGCACTCGGTAGGCCTCCGTGCGGTAGGCGAGCACCGCCTCCTGGGCGCCGGCGAGACCGGGATGCCCGTCCCAGAGGTCTTCGACGCGCGCGAGCACGCGGCGACGCTCCGCGTCGTCGAGGGTGGCCACGTAGCTCCACGAGCTGACAAGGCCGAGGAGCCTGTCACGGTCGACGTGGTGCTCGAGCCGGAAGTCCCGCCGCTCGATCGACGCGACGGGAGGAGTCGCGGCGAGCTCTTCGTTCCAGCCCTCACGGAGGACGTCCTGACCGGCGATGGCGGTCAGCTCACGCATCCACGCCTGAGAGTCTTCTCGGAAGTTCCAGAGGAGCCCGAGCACGCCTCGCGCTCGCAGGACCCGCGCCGCCTCTTCGACCGCCGCTTCGGCGTCGAACCAGTTGAAGGCCTGGCCCACCACGACCGCGTCGGCACACCGATCGGGGAGCGGCTCCTCGGCCCGGCCGGACACCACCGGCACCTCGGGTAGCGCGGCCCCCAGCTTCGCCCTGAGCTGTGCGAGCGGCTCGACCGCTGCCACCAGGCGGTGCCCGGCTGAGCGCAGGACCGCGGTGAGCTTCCCGGTGCCGGCGCCGACTTCGACCACGTCGAGGCCGCGCGGACCGAGCAGCCAGCTGACGGCCTCGACCGGGTACGCGGGACGGGCCCGGTCGTAGTGGTCGGCTACGCCTCCATACGATTGAGCACGCGCGCTCCGCGACGCCATCGGGGGAAATCGTGCCAAGCCGCCGCCTTCGGCCGTCGTTCTTTCGACTACCTTCGCGGGTCGGTGCGGATCGATCACGTGATCTATGCGACCCACGATCTCGACACGGCCGCCGCCCAGCTCGAGTCCGAGCTGGGCTTGACCTCAGTCCAGGGCGGCCGCCACGAGGAGCTTGGAACTCACAACCGAATCGTCCCGCTGGGGGGCGGCTATCTCGAGCTGTTGGCCGTGGCCGATCCCGGGGAGGCGGCGAGCTCGGAGATCGGCGCCGGCCTGCAGGCACGGATCGCGGAGCGCGGCGACGGACTACTTGGCTGGGCCGTCGCCGTCGAAGACGTGGGGCGGCAGGCCGACCGACTGGGGACGTCGATCACCACGATCACCCGGGAGGGGCTGAGCGCGCGACTGACCGGTCTGGCGCAGGCGATGCGCGAGCCCTATCTTCCGTTCTTCACCAGCCGCGATCCAGGGGTGCCCGATCCCGCCGCGCCCGGCGACGCGGGCGGCATCAGCTGGATCGAGATCGCCGGCGACGTCGAGCGGCTCGAGCACTGGCTCGGCGGCGCCGACCTGCCCGTGCGAGTCGTGGACGGGACACCCGGTGTGGTAGCGGTGGGCATCGGCGAACGCGAACTGCGGTCCACCTAGCCCAGGATCGGTTCACCTCGCGGCAAGTACCGTACGCGCCAGCCGAGATCGTCGACACGTTGCGCCTCGCACCACTCGATAACCCGCCCGCAGGAGACGTTGATCCCGCCGGCGATCGGCGTGGAAGGCGCTCCGCGTGTTGTGCACCTCACCGCCATCGGTCTCGGCGATCAGACGGTGCAGGCCTCCTCGAGATCATTGCGGGTAATCGCCTCGCTCACGCGACCATCGGCGAGGATCTCCCGCAGCACCGGGGCGCCGCGCCGGCCTCCGCTGCGAGCCAGCACATCGTCATTTCTCGGCCATCGAAGACACGCAGGATCTCGGCCTGGTTGCAGGCCCGACGGACGCCTTGCCGATCGATCTCCTCGGCGAGGTCGAGCAGCGTGCGGGCAAGAGACGTGCAGGGAATCCCGTTCACGACGGTGGCGTCGCGGGCCTGGAGCGTATGCCCGCTATGCCGGGTGATCCCCCTCACCCGGCGCCAGTTCCCACGCTGTGTGGTCACGTCGCTGACGGGCCGCGAATCGGGCCGCGGGCCATGCAGCGCTGCGGCCGAGCGGTGCGACAAGACGGCCCCCGAGCCGGAAGCGAGTACCGCGGCCATCCACGTTCCCTCAGGTGTGAGCACCGAGTGACCGACCGCGTAGACGCCACGGTGGACCCGTGTAGCCGTCCCGTTCTTACTCGCTCCCGGACCGCACTCGAACTCAGACCCACTGCCCGCAGCTGGTCGAGTGACACCACACCGTGCTGGCCTTCGGCGAGCGCGGCAATCGCCCAATCGACGGGGGGTGCCTGACTTTCCGTCAGCGATATTGACGCAATGTCAGGGACCCCGGGCATGGGCCGCATGGTGCCGGCCGCCCCGCTACGGGACGAGGCGTTAGTGCAACGAAAGCGCTACGAGCCGGCCGGATCCGGCCGTTCCGCCCGCATCTCGGCCGCTCCGCCAGCGAGGCCCGGCCGGGGCAGCGGCTTGGGGGCCCGCTCGGGCTTCCGCTCCGGCGCCTCCGGCGCCGGCGGGGGCGGCTGGGGTATGACCGGGCCCTCCCGACCGAAGACCTCCTCCTCGGTCTTGCCGTCGAGCAGCTGGATGAACTCCTCGCGCTCGATCGTCTCGCGGCGGAGCAGGATCTCCGAGACGTAGTCGAGCTGCTCACGATGCTGCTCCAGCACGTCGCGAGCCGTCTGGTGCGCCTCCTCGACGATGCGGCGAATCTCGTCGTCGATCTCGCGCGCGATCTCGTCGGAGTAGTCGGGCTCGGAGGAGAACTCGCGGCCCAGGAAGGGCTGGCCGTGGTCGTGGCCGAAGACCCGCGGGCCGAGCTTCTCGGACATTCCGAAGCGCATGACCATCTGCTTCGCCGTCTGGGTGACCTTCTCCAGGTCGTTCGAGGCACCGGTGGTGACCTCGTCGAACATGATCTCCTCGGCCGCCCGGCCGCCGAGCGTCATGGCCATGGTGTCGTTCAGCTCGGCCTTGGTGGTGAGGAACTTGTCCTCGGTGGGCAGCGAGATCGTGTAGCCGAGCGCCTGGCCGCGGGAGATCACCGAGATCTTGTGGACCGGGTCCGTGTTCTCCAAGTAGTGCGCGACGAGGGCGTGGCCCATCTCGTGGTAGGCCGTGACCTTGCGCTCCTTCTCCGACATCACGCGGGTCTTCTTCTCGGGACCCGCGATCACCCGCATGATCCCCTCCTCCAGCTGGAGGTGGTCGATCTCGCGCTTGCCCTGGCGGGCCGCCAGCAGGGCCGCCTCGTTCACCAGGTTCTGAAGGTCGGCGCCGGTGAAGCCGGGGGTCTGGCCGGCCAAGGCGTCCAGGCCGATGCCCTTCGCCAAAGGCTTCCCGCGCGTGTGGACCTCGAGGATCTTGGCGCGGCCCTTGCGGTCGGGGCGATCCACGACGATCTGGCGGTCGAAGCGGCCCGGGCGCAGCAGCGCCGGGTCGAGGATGTCGGGCCGGTTGGTGGCGGCGATGAGGATGATGTTGTCCTTCATCTCGAAGCCGTCCATCTCGACGAGCAGCTGGTTCAGTGTCTGCTCGCGCTCGTCGTGGCCGCCGCCGAGCCCGGCGCCGCGGTGCCGGCCCACGGCGTCGATCTCGTCCATGAAGATGATGCAGGGCGCGTTCTGCTTGGCCTGCTCGAACAGGTCACGCACGCGCGAGGCGCCCACGCCGACGAACATCTCGACGAAGTCGGACCCCGAGATCGAGAAGAAGGGCACACCCGCCTCGCCGGCCACGGCGCGGGCGAGCAGGGTCTTACCCGTCCCCGGGGGACCGTAGAGGAGGACTCCCTTGGGTATTCGCGCGCCCAGCGCCTGGAACTTCTTGGGGTTCTCGAGGAACTCCTTGATCTCGTGCAACTCCTCGACCGCCTCGTCCACTCCCGCCACGTCCCGAAAGGTGATCTTGGGCGAGTCGACCGACATTCGCTTGGCCCGCGACTTGCCGAAGGACATGACCTTCGACCCGCCTCCCTGCATCTGGTTGATGATGAACAGCCAGAAGAGCAGGAAGATCACAAAGGGGAGGATGTAGGTGAGCGCGGTGAGCCAGCCCGAGCCGCCCTTCGCCTTGACCTCGATCTGGACGCTCTTGGACTCGAGCGTGTTGACGAGGTTCTGCTCCGTGTTGTCGGGATAGGCGGTCTGGTACTTCTTGCCGCTGTCGAGCTGGACGTCGAGCCGGTTGTTCTTGGTGTTGATCGTGACGTCCTTGACCTGGTGCCTGTCCACTTGGGCCAGGAACTGGCTGTAGTTGGGCGTCTTCTCCCGCTCGCCCGGGCTGATCAGCTTCTGGGCGAAGAAGGCCAGAACGACGACGATCAGGATCGGAAAAGCTGCGCTCTTGAAGAATCTGCTCACGGTGAGCCTCCACCCCGTCCCTTACGCACCGGGTTCCGTTTCAGCTCAGCGTCCTCCGGAGGGCGCGACGAGGGGTGAAACGCAAGCGTAGCAGTGGTTTATGGGCGTCCTTACCCCGTTTCGGTCTCCTGCAAGACCGCAACGAAGGGAAGGTTCCGGAACCGCTCCGCGTGGTCGAGCCCGTAGCCGATCACGAACCGGTTGGGTATCTCGAAGCCCACGTAGCGGATCGGGAGCTCCACCTTGCGCCGCTCCGGCTTGGTCAGCAGGGCGCACACCTCGAGCGAAGCGGGGTCGCGAGCCTTCAGCGTGCGGAGCAGGTAGGAGAGCGTCAGCCCAGAGTCGACGATGTCCTCCACGATCAGTACCTCCCGCCCCTGAATGGGCGAATCCAGGTCCTTGAGGATTCGCACGATTCCGCTCGAGTCGGTGGAGGAGCCGTAGGAGGAGACGGCCATGAAGTCCACCTCGCAGGGCACGCGCAGGTGGCGCATGAGGTCGGAGAGGAAGAACACGGCTCCCTTCAGGACTCCTGCGAGGAGCAGGTCGCGCCCCTCGTAGTCCCGCGAGATCTCCTCGCCCAGCTGGCGCACGCGATGCGCCAGCTCGTCCCGCTGCACCAGGATCTCGCCCACGCCGGGCTGGGCCACGGCCCGGTTTATAGCCCTTATGGCGGGCGCCCGGCGCCCGCCTTCGCCCAGGCCCGAGCGGTTAGGTCGCCGCCCCGAGCGAGTGCTCCCGCCGCCCGTCGCGTTCGCCGGCGTACCGACCCCGGGTGCGAGCGCTCGGGAGTGCTCAGGGGACGACCTTCTTCGCGGACAAGCCCACGCCCTGTTCCTCGTGGGCGGTGAACCGCTCGTCGAGGGCCACCCCCGCGACCCAGACGATCCGGCCGCCAGCTTCCACGACCGGAAGCGTGCGGCGCAGGGACCGCGGAACCTTGCGGTCGGTGAAGAGGTCCTGGAGCGTCTTGGTCCCATCCAGGCCAACCGGGCGCATGCGGTCGCCTTCGCGCCACGGCCGCACCACCGCCGCCGGCCCCAGCTCGCGCGCGGAGACCGAGACGTCCCCTGGGGCGCCGAGCCGGGCCTCGACCTCCCAGTCGCCGAACCGCGCGCTCCCCGGTACCGGCAGCTCGGCCGGCTCGGGAGGCGCCGCGTCCGGATCGCGGGTGAAGCGCAGCGTCCCATACTCGGCCACGGCGCGAAGGCCCCCGCCCAGGTCGAGCGATCTGGTTCCCCCCCGCTGGCCCAGGGCGAGGACCGCGTCCGCCTCCTCGCGCGACAGTGGGCGGGCGCCGCCCTCGGCCGCCTCGGCCAGGCCGCGGAGGACCAGCCGCGCCAGCGCCGGCGGTTGCGCTCGCAGGTCGGCCAGCGAGACGGCCGGTCCCCCGCCGAGCGACTCGAGCGCCTCCCCGGCCGCGCGTTCCAGCACCTCGGCCTCGTCGCGCAGCTGCAACGCCGTCTCGGCGATCGTCCGCTCGGCCGCCGGGTTGAGCGAGCGCAGCGCGTCCAGCAGGTCGTGGCGCACACGCGCACGGGCGAAGCGGCGATCGGCATTCGAGGGGTCCTCGCGCCAGTCGAGGCCCCGCGCGTTGCAGTAGGCGCGTGTCTCCTCACGGGTGACACGAAGCAGGGGCCGGACGAGCCGCCCGCGTCGCGGCTCGATGCCCAGCAGCGCGCGCCGTCCCGGCGAAACCGCGAGCCGGTAGAGCACGGTCTCGGCCTGGTCGGAGGCGGTGTGTCCGGCCGCGTAGTCGCGCTCGGCGCGCCGCTCGGCGAGCGCGTAGCGGGCCTCCCGGGCCCGCTCTTGGAGGTTCCCCCCCTCGGGTAGCTTGACCCGCTCCACGGCGAGCGGGACGCCGACCCGCTCGCAAAGCTCGCGGCAAAAGGCCTCGTCGGCGTCGGCTCCCTCCCGCAACCCGTAGTTGACGTGCAGCGCCTCCACGCGGGCTCCGAGGCGCAGCGCCACGTCGAGCAGGCATACCGAGTCGCCGCCGCCCGAGAGCAGCACGAGCAGTGGCTCTCCCGCCCGGACGAGCCCGGACTCGCGCGCGGCCTCGAGCGGGCGCTCCATCGCTACTCCCGGGCGTAGGCGCGGAACAGCTGTGCCGGCTCGTCGAAGCCCTTCAGCTTCACGCTGCCGATGCCCTCGAAGCCCAGGTGCGCGGCGTCGCGCACGGCCTCCATGACTGCGTCGGTCACAAGGACCTCGCCGCCCCGGGCCCGCGCCACCACGCGGGACACGAGGTTGACCTCGCGACCGTAGTAGTCGCCGTCGCGGTAGAGGGTCGCGCCGTAGTGGATCCCGATTCGCGGCTGCGGACGCTCGGGAAAGAGCGTCATGAAGCCGACCGCCCAGTCGGTCAGGGCGCCCACGTCCTGGCCGACGACCATCGCCTCGTCTCCGATCGTCTTCACCACGCGGGCGTCGTCCGGGAGTGTGGCCGTTATGCCCTCGACGAAGCGCTCCACGAAGGAGAGCGCCTCCTCCTCTCCCTCCTCCTCGGTGAAGCGGGTGAAACCGGCCAGGTCCGCGAAGGCGATCGCCACGCGCAGGCGGCCGAGCTCTTCGTCCCCGAGCTCGATCTCCATGTGGCCGACCACGTCCTGCTCGATGTAGTGCTGGAGGAAGCGCTGGTGGACGTAGTCCATGAGCGGCGACGCCAGCGGCAGGAGATCGCGCGCGAGGTGCTCCATCTCCTCGGCCATCTCGAGGCCGGGCACGCCCTCCCGGATCAACGGCTCGTGCACGTAGATGTGGAACAAGCGCACCTCTGCGTCCGCGATTCGCGCCAGGGCCTGCCCGTAGACGCGGCAAAGCTGGAGGAAGGCGACGAGGGGGAAGCCCGCGGTGAGCACCGCGGCGACGTATTGGAGGGCGTGGACGTCCTCGTCCGTGAGGTGCTCGAGCGTCTGGGGCGGGAGTCCGATGCTGGAGATGAAGCGCTCGATCAGGGCCTGCTCCAGCCCGCTCTCCTCCGTGGCCTCGACGAGACTGCGCAGCTCGCGGTCCATGGGGAATAGCTCCTCGACGAAGCCGTAGGCCAGCCGGCCCTGTCGGCTCGCCTCCCTGATCAGATCCAGGCTGTGCCCCCGCTCGCGCAGCCTCGCCACTATCCGGGCGTGTGCCGCCGCCGCCGCGGTCCAGCCGTCCCCGCTCCCGTCGACCTCCGGGATCACGCCGCTCTCCGCCCAGCGTCTGAGCGTCGACGGCGACACGCCGGCCCGCTCGGCGGCCTCCCTGAGGGTCAGCCTCTCCTCTTCCACGGTCCTGAAGCTACAACGGCGGAGCCAAGTGAGCGGCTCCGCCGTTGCGCGCGGGCGTTACGGCCCGCTACGTAGGCCGGCGACGTCTGTTTGGCGCCTCGCGGTGGATCTCCTCCCCACTTTCCGGCCTTCCGGCTCGCTTACCGCAAGTTTCGCGCGCGCGCGTGTGAGGGTCAAGCGTTCAGCCGCCGGATAGACTCGCGGCGCTGGTAGGCCACAGGGATGGAGGAGCTTTGAACTACTTCGTCACGGGTGCGACGGGCTTCGTCGGCAGGCACCTCGTCGCCGAGCTCTTGAAGCGCGACGGGACCATCTACGTGCTGGTCCGAGAGGGTTCGCGCGGCAAGGTCGACGCCGTGGCGGAGCGTCTCGACGCGGAGGAGGGCAGAATCGTCCCCGTCGCCGGAGACCTCTCCAAGCCGGCCCTGGGCGTCGAAGGCTTCGACGAGAAGATCGACCACCTCTTCCATCTCGCCGCCGTCTACGACGTGGACGCCGAGGAGGAGGCTTCCATCAGGGCGAACGTGGAGGGCACCCGGAACGCCGTCGAGTTCGCCAACTCGCATGACGTCGGCCGCTTCCACCACACGAGCTCGATCGCGGTGGCCGGCCACTACCGCGGCGTCTTCCAGGAGGACATGTTCGACGAGGGGCAGCGCCTGCCCCATCACTACCACCGCACCAAGTTCGAGTCCGAGAAGCTGGTGCGCGAGGGCGTGCAGACTAAGACTCTCGTGTACCGCCCGGGGATCGTCGTCGGCCACTCGGAGACGGGCGAGATGGACAAGATCGACGGTCCCTACTACTTCTTCAAGCTGCTCCAGCGCCTCCGCCACGCGTTGCCTGAGTGGTTCCCGCTCGCCGGCCCCGAGGGCGGGCAGACGAACATCGTGCCGGTGGACTTCGTCGCCAAGGCGATGGACCACATCGCCCACCTGCCGGACGAAGACCTGCCGTCCGACACGTTCCACCTCGTCAGCCCGGACCCGATGACCGTGGGACAGACGATCAACGAGTTCGCCAAGGCGGCCCACGCGCCGCGCTTCGCCATGCGGATCGACCAGAACATGACGAACGCCATCCCCAAGCCCGTGCGCGCCGGGATCAAGGCGCTGCCGACGGTCAAGAAGATCCGCGAGCAGACATTGCGCGACCTGGGCATCCCTCCGGCGGCGATGGAGAACCGCGACTTCTTCTGCACCTTCGACGCCCGTGACGCGCAGCGGGCGCTCACGGGCACCGGCATCGCCGTGCCGCCCCTGTCCACCTATGCGCCGCAGTTGTGGGACTACTGGGAGCGCAACCTGGACCCCGCTCTCTTCCGGGAGCGGAGCCTCGCGAGCTCAATCAAGGTCAAGAAGATCCTCATCACCGGCGCCTCGAGCGGCATCGGCCTCGAGGCCGCGCTCAAGGTGGGCGAGGCGGGTGGCGAGGTGCTGCTCGTCTCACGCACGCGCGAGAAGCTCGAGGAGGTGGCGAAGCAGGTGCAGGAGCGGGGAGGCACCGCGCACGTCCACCCCGCCGACCTCTCGGACCTCGAGGACATCGACCGCATGGCCCAGGAGGTGCTGGACGAGCACGGCGGCGTCGACGTCCTGGTGAACAACGCGGGCCGCTCGATCCGCCGCTCGGTCAGGGCCTCCTACGACCGCTTCCACGACTTCGAGCGCACCATGCAACTCAACTACTTCGGCGCACTCAAGCTGATCCTCGCCTTCCTGCCCGGCATGCGCGAGCGCAAGTCGGGCCACATCATCAACATCTCGTCGATAGGCGTGCAGACGAACACCCCGCGCTTCTCCGCCTACGTCGCCTCGAAGTCGGCGCTCGACGCCTTCTCCCGCTGTGTGGCGCCCGAGGTGGTGGGCGACAACGTCAAGTTCACGACCATCTACATGCCGCTCGTGCGGACGCCGATGATCGCGCCGACGGACATCTACAAGGCCTTCCCGACGCTGACCCCCGAGGAGGCCGCCCAGATGATCGCCGACGCGATGATCGACAAGCCCAAGCGCAAGGCCACGCGGCTCGGCACCTTCGGCGAGGTGCTCTACGCGCTCTCCCCGAAGACGGTGGACCAGGTGATGAACACGGCCTACGGTCTGTTCCCGGACTCCCGCGCCGCTAGGAAGAAGAAGGAAGAGATCGAGGCGGGCAAGCAGGATGAGAAGGGCGAGGAGATGTCAACGGAGGCCGTTGCCATGGCGTATCTCATGCGGGGGGTTCACTTCTAAGGCTGACAGCTGGCAGCTGGCGGCTGGCAGAGCTTTTCTTCAGAGGAACGCCGAGCCTCGTTTGACCAGGTTTTCGTAGAGCTTTTGTTGGATCGTTTCTCGTACGCGCTCTGAGAGCTCGAATACCAGTGATCTGTCGTCGGCTGCGTTCGGGCCGTAGTCGGCGATGGGGATGGGTTCGCAGAACTCGATTCGCCATTTGGAGGGGAGTGGGACTGCGCCGAGGGGACCGAGCCAGGGGAACGTCGGCGTGAGCGGGAAGTAGGGCGCCCCCAGGAGGCGTCCGACGGCGGGGGCGTCTCCCAGCTTCGGATAGATCTCCTCGCTTCCGACTATGGCCACAGGCACGATCGGAGCGCGGGTGCGCAGCGCGATCTCCACGAAGCCGCCGCGACCGAACCGCTGCAGCCGGTAGCGCTCCCGGAACGGCTTGCCGGCACCCTTGACGCCCTCCGGGAACACAGCCACGAGCTCGTCCTCCTCGAGCAGCTGGAAGGCGTTGTATGGGGAGGCCACCACGCCCCCGACCTTCCGCATCGCCACCGAGATGACCGGCAGGTCGAAGGCCCAGTTGAGCACCAGAAAGCGGGGATAGCGCGGGAGCGGATGCTCTCGCTGGATCGCGAACGAGAGCATGGTCCCGTCCCAGGGCAGGATGCCCGCGTGGTTGGCGGCGAGCAGCGCCCTCCCGTGCGAGGGGACGTGGACCACGCCGCTGGTCTCGACTCGCCACCAGCGGTCGTAGAGGAACTCGAAGAAGGGGAAGACGAGCTCGACGAACTCCTCGTCGAGGCCCCAGTCGTCCTCGTCGTAGCCGCCCGCCCGGCGCCGAGCCGCCCGGCGCACCGCGTCCCGAGCGCCGCCTGGCAGCCCGGCCGCGCCGCGGGCGGCGGCCTCGGGAAGGTCCAGGCCGGCGTCAAGCCCCTCCCGAAGACGGCGGAGGAATCCAATTGCCGGTGCGGCGTCCGCAGCGTCGAAGCGGATCCGCTCGCGCTCGTCCACCCGGGCTGCGCTCACGGCGCCACCGCGTGACGAAGCACCGGGAGGAGGCGCCGACCGCCTTGCGCGCGCAGGTAGTCCCGCACCGCCTCGACCGTGGTGAAGCGCGGCCGGCAGCCGACCTCCTCGACCAGACGGGTCGTGTCCGTCGCACGGCCGTACCGAAGAAGGCGGGTGAAGTCGTCGGAGAGGTCGAGCAGTCCCAGCCTCTTGCCCACGCCGGTCACCCCGTCGAACAGCGGCGGCACGATCGGCAGGGTCGGGCGTCCCGCCAGCCGCACCATGCGGGTGAGGCCGATCGTGCCGGGCGCGGCCACGTTCACGGCCCCCCGCACTGGGTTCCTGACCGCTGCGACCAGCGCCTCGAGGGCGTCGTGCTCGTGCACGAACTGCAGGCGAGGATCGAAGCCCAGGTAGGTCGGCACGACCGGCAGCGACAGGTAGCGGGTGATCTGGGTGTCCTGTGACGAGCCGATTCCCGGCTGGTAGCGGAGCATCGTGCAGACCGCTCCGGGATGCCGGCGGGAATAGGTCTCGAAGTAGTTCTCGATCTCAGCCACGTCGCGCTGGAACCGGGTGCGCATCGGGAACAGCCGTGTCATCTCCTCCCTGAAGAACTGCGGCGCGTGAGGCTCGGCACCGTAGACGCCCGCCGAGCCGCGTATGACGATCGAGCGAACCGAGTCGGCCTTCTCGCAGGCCGCGAGCAGCTGGAGCGAGCCGATGACGTTGATGTCGTGCATGGCCTGGGGGGAGATCCCGGGACCGGGGCGGCGGACGATCTGGTTGTGCACGACGGTGTCCACTTCGGCCGGCGGGATCAGCCTGGCGATCACCGCGTTTCTGATGTCCGCATCGATCAACTCGGTGCTCTCCAGGGACACCTGTGGCCTGCGAGTGTCGAGGCCGGCCACGTACTCGAACTCCGGGTCGCGCTCCAGACGCCGCGCGAGCGCCCCGCCGAGGTAGCTGCCCACGCCGGTGATCAGGACACGGCGACCCGCCACTACGCGGGATTGCGCTTTGCCGGCAGGCGCTTCTCGATCGCGTCGAGCCTACGGCCGATCGCGCGCAGCTCGGCCTTGAGCTCGCGGATGTCGTCGTGCGTCGCCGGCCGTCGCTCCTCGATGGCGCCCGTGACGGCGCGGCGGCTGCCTCGCACCAGGTCGTCGACAGTGTCGACTACGTCCGCCGCCGCGCCCTGCGCGCGGTCGCGCGTGCGCTCGGCTGAGCCGACCGTTGCCTGGACGGTCCGCTCGACCGCTTCCCGCACCGCGTCGGGCAGCTCCCTTGGAGTCGTGCGCCGTCGTGCCATCGGACCGAGGAGTCTCCCATACGGGCGGGTCCATCGTGCCCGCGCGCCGCTGGAGGACCCTCCGCACGATCCACCTCGAGCCGACCTGCGAGCCCGCTGAGCGGCGGCCACCGCGATCGGCGGCGGCCGGCTGGTGCGGATCGGGCCTCAGGAGTCGGTCACGGTCAGCCGTTCCTGCGAGGCCGGGGGCGGCTCCTCTCCGGGTGCGACGGCCTGTCTGAGGGCCGCCAGGTCGCGGGCGATCTCGTCCAGTCGCTGCTCCACCACCTGATTGCGGGGGCCGGCGGGAGGCGCAGAGGGAGCTCCAGCCGCCTGAGCCTCGAGCCGGTCCAACGCGTCCTCTATGCCCTCTAGGCGCTGCGACACGGAGCGAAGCCGCCGAGTGATGCGCTCGACGTCCGCGGAGGAGGGGATGTTGAGGGCGCCCATTGCGGCCTCTTGGGCCTGGGCGGCCTTCTCCCGTGCCTCCAAGGCCCGGGTCAGGGCGCCGCTGACGAGCGGGTTCGCGATCAGCTCCTCGGCGATCCTCCCGAGCGCCTCCTCGCCCTGCCGCGAGAGCCGCTCCACGAGCCGCTCCTCTTGCTCCCTGTCCGTCATGCGCGCGCAGCCTAGCGAAGCGGGGGTGCTTCGCGCGAAAAAGGGGATGCGTCGCCCGAAGCAGGGGGTGCGTCACGCGAAGCCGCGGATGCGTCGCCCGTCGGAATGAGAGGGTCAAGCTCTAGTTGAGAGTCAGGCCGACCCGTGACCTGCAGGGGCCCTAGCCCCGGGTTTCGCGTTCTCTCGGAGCGGGCACTGAGGACCTCCACGCCCGTGCGCGAGACCCCGCCGCCCATGGACGGACGAAGGGTCGGAACGGTTCCCCATTGCGCCCTCAAACCCCCCGGTAGCGTTTCCTGGGCGGCAGGTGGTTCTAGGTTGCGCGTCTAGAGGGGCCCCGACGGGCCGCACGGGAGGATCTGGACACCGCAAGGATGAGGTCGAGGCTCCTTCACATCTTGCTGTCCGCAGGGGTGCTCGCCGTGGCGATCCTGACCGGCTGCACGATCCCGGCCTCAGCGGCGACGCGGACCGTCTCAGACAGGCCCTGGCGGTGCTCAAACCGGGCCAGTGGTCCGATCTGCTCTCGCGCCTGCGGCGGATAGACAATCCCGAGGTCCCCATGCGACCCTCCAGATACGCCATCCCCGTCAAAAGCAAACCCGGCCGCGCCAGCGGGGCGCACCGTGGCGACTAGCGCCACGACCGACCTCTTCGGCTTCGTTCAGCTCGAGTTCGGCTTCCTTCTGGGGCCCCCGGACGGCCGCTACCTGGTTCGCGACCAGCCCGGCGCGGACCAACCGGACAACGAAGAGCCGGACGCGATCTTCATCCTGCGAACCCTGGGGGCTCCCGAACGGCGCCTGCTCCGACGGCGCCGCGGCCGGGCCGTGCAGGAGGCGGAGCCTGAGCCCGTGCCAACCTCCCGCGCCACGCTGATTCGGACGGAGCCCTTCGGATCGCGCGACGAGGCGCAGAGCTGGCTGTCGGGAGTGCGCCAGGACAGTGAGCGCGCCGACGCGGAGCTGCGGCTGGCGGTCCGCCGGCTGAGCCACGCCCTGCACGCGCAAAGGGTCGCCGCGGCGGATCCGCACGTCCCCGAGGCCACTCCGGACAAGGCGTTGGCGGTGAGGATCGGCTTCGGTGCCGGAGAGCAG
Organism: Thermoleophilaceae bacterium; assembly: GCA_035264265.1. GTDB lineage: Bacteria > Actinomycetota > Thermoleophilia > Solirubrobacterales > Thermoleophilaceae > DASXBA01. The sequence goes on along the minus strand of DATFQM010000086.1, from coordinate 10,237 downwards.
GTTGCGGACGGCCGCTACACCTCCGCCTGGGCGCTCCCCGGCGAAGCCCGGCGGCGGGCCAAGCGCTCCATGGAGGCGCCCGACGAGCGATTCGCGGCCATCCTGGGTGGGCGCGAGCAGGTGCTCGCGAGCGAGGAGCTCGTACTGCGCGCCCGCTCGGACCTCGACGCTGGGCGCACCCGCGAGGCGGCGCTCCAGGCACGGGTCGCCCTGGAGGCGCTGCTCGCGGAGCTGCCCGCCGCCGACCTGGGCGGAGACCGGGGGCCGGTGGGCGCGGCCGCCAACGCGGCGCTGCGGGGCAATCTCTCCAACGAGTCCGCTGCCGGGATTGCCGAGGCCGTCGAGCGGATGGAGGCCGCCCTCAAGCGTCGCCGCCTGGGCGCCTGACACGGTCCCAAGCGTCGCCGCCTGGGCGCCTGAGACGGTCCCAAGATCTTTACCTGGGGCTCATGGACAGCTGGTCCAATTCGCCCCGCGTGATTTTGGCGGCGGGTCCCTAGGAGCCGGCCTTGAGCTCGGTGAACATTCCCCGCGTGACGAACCCGTTCATGACCTTGCGCACCGCCGGCCGTCGCGACTGCGCACCGGGCCGCTCGACAGCCACCGTGGGAGGAACGCCGGCGGGACGCGGGGCCGGGCCTGGATCAACGGCCGCGAGGTCGGGGGGACGGAGGCCCGCTTCGCCCACCTCGCGGGCGGGCACGATTAGAGCGCGGATCGCGGTCCAGGGCGGGCTTGGCTCAGCGCCGCCAGCACGGCGCGCAGCTCCTCGACCACGTCGCCGTCCAACCTGACCTCGGCCTCGGCGTCGTAGGGCGTCGGCCCCTGGGTCACGAGCGCGATGCGGCCGCCCGCCCCGCGGGTGACTGCCGGCAGCCCAGCCACCGGGTAGACCTCGAGCGAGGAGCCGACGCACAGCATCAGGTCGGCCTCGAGGGCGAGCGAATGGGCCTCGTCCATCGCCTGTTCCGGGAGCAGCTCGCCGAACAGCACGACGTCGGGCTTGAGAGGCGCGAGGCAGGCCTCGCACTCGGGGGCCCCGCCTCCGGACTCCTCGATCATCCGCACCACGCGGTCGAGCCGCACCCTGCCCCGGCACTCGAGGCAGATGCTCCATTCGATCGAGCCGTGCACCTCCACCAGCCGCTCCGTGCCGGCCAGCCGGTGCAGGCGGTCCACGTTCTGCGTGATCACGCCCCGGATCAGACCCCGGCGCTCGAGCTCGGCGATCGACTCGTGCGCGGCGTTGGGCCGCTTGTCCCTCAGACTGGCGAAGCGCTCCGAGTAGAAGCTCCAGAAACGGTCCGGATCACGCCGCCAGGCGTCGATGTGGGCGACCTCCATGGGATCGACCTTCTCCCACAGCCCCGTGCCCGGCGACCGGAAGTCCGGAATCCCCGAAGGCACGGACACCCCGGCACCCGTAAGGACAACCGCGCGCTCGGAGGCAGACAGCAGCTCAGCGAGCCTGACGACTGACGACTGGCCACCGGCGACTTCGGTCATTTTCCTTGGAACTTCGGCTGCCGCTTACCGAGGAACGCGCTGATCCCTTCACGCGCGTCCTCCGACCCGAATACCTCGCCGAACCCAACCGCCTCGGCCTTCAGGCCCTCGTCGAGGTCGCCGTTTGCCGACACCTTCTTGATCTGCTCGATCGCGAGGGGCGCCTGACCCGCGAGCTTCCGCGCCCAGGCGATCGCCGCGTCGAACAGCTCGTGGTCGGCGACTACCTGGTTGATGAGGCCTACTCGGAGCCCTTCGTACACGTCGATCGGGTCGCCGAGCAGGTTCATCTCGAGCGCCTTGCCCTCGCCCACGAGCCGGGAGAGGCGCTGGGTCCCACCGAAGCCCGGGATGATCCCCAGGTTGATCTCCGGCTGGCCCAACGTTGCCGACTCGGCGGCGATCCGGAAGTCGCAGGCCATGGCCAGCTCGCAGCCGGCGCCGAAGGCGATCGAGTTGACCGCGGCAATCGTGGCGGTGCGCGACTGCTCCATCGACCGCATGAACCGGTGGCCCGACTTGATCAGGTCGCGCCCTTCCTCGTCCGGCTTCATCTTCGTGAACTCCTTGATGTCGGCCCCGGCCGAGAACGTGAAGATGTTCGAGGAGGCGAATACGACCGCACGCAGATTGCCGTCGATCTCCTGCCACAGCTCCGAGAGCTCGCGGATCACCTGCGGGGACAGCGGGTTGGCCGGTGGGCGATTGAGCCACACGATCCCGATGTCGTCGCGGGTCTCCAGCAGAACCGTCTCGCGCGACTGGCCGTCGTCGGGCTGCGGGTAGGGGAAGAAGCCCTGCCCGCGCTTCTTGCCGAGGCGGCCCTGGGCGACCAGCCGGCGCAGGATCAGGGGCGGCTCGAACGCCTCGCCCCACTCCGACTGGGCGCGGGCGAGCGCCTCCAGCACGTCGTCGAGGCCGCGCTCGTCGGCGCGGGCAAAGGGTCCCGGCAGGATTCCCGCACCCATCATCATCCCGATCTCGATGTCCTTGAGGGCGGCCACGCCCTCCTCGAGGACGAGACAGGACTCGACCAGCGCCTTGAGCGAGAAGCGCTCGACGAGGCTCTCGGTGGCCGTACCGCTAGCTGCCGTGCTCATAGAACCCCTTCCCGGTCTTCTGGCCGAGATTGCCGGCCTCGACGAGCTCCTTCATCTTCGGCGAGACGTAGAAGCGGTCGCCGTAGGAGGCGCGCAGGTGCTCGGCCACGTGGAGGACGGTGTCGAGGCCGAGCAGGTCCGCCAGGAAGTACGGGCCCATCGGTGCGGTCTTCGACTCCTGGACGGTCTTGTCGAACTCCTTGTAGTCGAGCTCCTCCTCGTCGACGGTGCGCCAGAGCTCGGACACCGCGGAGTTGAGGATGCGGTTGACGACGAATCCGGGCACCTCGCCGCAGCGAACGGCCGTCTTGCGGATGGCCTGGGCGAAGTTGGCGGCCGTCTGGAGTGTCTGGTCGGAAGTCTCCTCCCCCTCGATCACCTCGATCAGGCGCATCACCGAGGCGGGATAGAAGAAGTGGAAGCCCACGACCTGTTCGGGCCTGCTCGTGGCTTCCGCCATCTCGCTGATCGAGAGCGATGAGGTGTTCGAGGAGAGGACCGCGTGGCCCGGAGTGACCGCATCGAGCTCCGCGAAGACGGTCTGCTTGATCTCCATACGCTCGGGCACGGCCTCGACGACGAAATCGACGCCTCCGAAATCGTCGTAATCCGTCGTCCCGGATATGCGGCCGAGCGTCTCCTCGAGCTGGCGATCGGCGTCCTCCTGGCCGATCTTCTCCTTCGAGACGAGGCCCCCAAGCTGGCCCTGCGTGACCTCTCGCGCCTTCTCGAGACCCTGGTCGACGAACTTCTGCTCCACGTCCTTCATGAGGACCGGGACGCCGGCTGACCCGATGACCTGGGCGATCTCGCCGCCCATCGTCCCTGCGCCCACCACCGCGGCTTTGAATACCTCCACCGAGAGTCACCTCCTTCGCTCCGCTTCGCTTCGCTCACACCGCTTCGCGTGCGCGGAGCGCACGCTTCGCCCGTCGGCGGCGGGCGAGACCCTATCGAAGGGTCGATTCCTCTTCCGCCTCAACGACGAAACGGCGAAGCGTGCGACGGAGCGCGTCGCGCAGAGCGCGGCGGATGAAGAGGAAATCCGCAAGCGCCCGCAACGGGCCGTACTTCGACAGCTCATAGCTGAGTGTCAGCTCCACCCGCGTCCCCTCGGCGTCCTCTGAAATCCGCACCGCCTGCTCGCCGCTGAGGGCATCCTCGAAGACCTGCGTGACGAACCGGCCCGGCCCGCTCATGGCCACCTTCTCGGTCACCCTGCCGCGGCCGCCCGGGATCGACTCCCACACCACCTTGGCGCCCTCGGCCGGCCAGTCGTCCGAGACCTCCAGCGCACGCGCGAAGCCCTCGACGAAAGTGGGCCAGCGGCGCACGTCGGTCCAGAGCTTGAGCGCGCCCTCCGGCGCCAGCGACACCACCGCCGCGGCGCGGGCGGTTCGCGGCATCAGCCGTAGACCTCGCGCACGATCTCGTCGATGCTCGACTGGACCGAGTCGAGAAAGGGCCGGACCTCGTCGACGAGCCGGCGGTACTCCTCCTTGCCCGCGCCGGTGACCGAGTAGTAGCGTCGCGTCCGCCGCTCAGGGTGCTCCCACTTGCCCTCGATCAGCCCGCGCTCCTCGAGCTGGCGCAGGAGGGGGTACATCGTGTTCGGGTTGACCGACAAGACCCCTTCGGTCATGTCCGCGATCTGCTCCATGAGCTGATTGCCGTACGAGGGACCCTGGGTAATGAAGTGCAGGACGAGCAACGGCAGCACGTCGCGCCGCCGCAGCCCGCCGGTGAAAGGGTCGCGGGCCGCGGGCGCGACGCCCGCGTGTGCGACCGCCTGGCGTGCCGCCTCGCGGCTCCGCTCGTGCTTGGTCTTGCCGGCCCGCGCCATGGCGGCCCCAATCGTGACACGGGCCTCCGCGGTGGGGTTTCGGGAAAGCCTCGGCGTCTCCCTGTGCCCGGCCGCGATGTCGGGCCGAGCCCGCTTGCCTACGGTCGGCGCAGGGCCTCCCGAACTGGGCTCTTTCAGGCCCGTATATCGGGCCTGAAAGAGCCCAGGTCCCGCCGCGGCGCACGGGCCGCCACGGAGACGCACAGAAGTGCGGCGCGAGCGTTACGAAAGGGCGACGTGCGCCGGCGCACGGGCTCGCCATTCGAGCAGCAGGCAGACCTGCACGAAGGCGAACAGGCAGGCGAGCTGGGCCACCGCGGCGATCTCCGGCCCCAGGGGCACGGTCGCGAGCGCCAGGGCGGCCGCGAGCAGGCGCCAGCGCACGGCGCCGATCGAGAGGGTCCGCCGGAAGAGGGCGTCGCCTAGGAAGAAGAACGCGACTCCCCCGCCGAGCGCGAGCGAGCGGGCGAGTGAAAGCGGCTCCCCGGAGTGCCCGATGGCCTGCTCCAGCGCGGAAGCCAGGGCGATCACCCCGAGGAGGATGAGCAGGTGCCAGTGGTAGAAGCCGTTCAGCGCCAACCACCCGCGCCGGGCGCGCGGGGCCGCCGCCATCGCCCGCAACGCCCGCTCGTCCTCCTCCTCCCCGAAGTACGTCCACCAGAGGCAGGCGCTGAGCCCGAGCCCGAGTATCGCCACCGCGACGAGGCCGACGGTCAGCGAGTGCTCGCTGGCCCCGATCCCAACGGCTACCACAGATTCTCCGAGCGCCACGATCACCACCAGGCCGTGGCGCTCGACGAAATGGCTGGGGTTGATCTCGAAGCGGGGGTCGGGAGGTCGCAAGGAAGGCAGCAAGATCACCGCTACGGCCAGCCCCCAGAGCACCCAGCGGGACGTGCCGCCGATCACACCCGCGGCGACTATCAACACCGCGGCCACGAGGTTGAGCGGCGCCACCCTGAGGATCGCCGTCGCGGACTCGCCGGCCTGGCTGCGGGTGAACAGTCCCGAGTGGATCAACACCACGACCACGTAGGCGAGCCCGAAGGCCACGCCGCTGCCGCCGAACGCCTCGGGGACGGCCAGCGAGATGATCAGGAAGGCGCCCATCCCGCTCAGCAGCAGCAGCTGGTAGAGGGCGCGGTCCGGCGCCACGACGTTCGTCAGCCACGCGTAGCCGCCGTACATCCACCAGATCACGATGAGCATCAGGGACACGCGGACCAGCCCTCCGCCGTCGGGGTGGTGGGCCAGCACCGAGGTCAGCTGGGTGATGGTGAAGACGAAGACGAGGTCGAAGAACAGCTCCAGGGTGGAGACCCTGACCTCGTCCTGCTGCGTATGGGCTTGGCCGGCCACGTGTTCGGGCACGCAATCGTAAGGAAGCCTCAATCCGGTCTAGGGCTAACCCCGTTCCGCCGTACCGCTTCCGATCTTCAAGCTCCGCGACGGGGAGCCCGCGGCAGAGCACCTCTACTTCGATCAGGCCGAGCTGATGCCGCAGCTCGGACCGGCGGAGGCTATGCCGCCGCCGTCTCGGGCTGCGGCGCCTCGACCTGGCGTGGCATGAGCACCTCGCGGGCGATCACGAGACGCTGGATCTGCGAAGTGCCCTCGTAGAGCTGCATGATCTTCGCGTCCCGCATCAGCTTCTCGACCGGGTACTCCTTGATGAAGCCATAGCCGCCGTACACCTGCACGGCGTCCACGGAGACCTCCATCGCGCTGTCCGCGGCGAAGCGCTTGGCGTGCGAGGCGACCAGCGTGTTGCGCTCGCCCTGGTCGAGTAGCGCGGCCGACTTCCATACGAGCAGCCGGGCCGCCTCGATCTTGGTGGCCATGTCGGCGATCATGAACTGGATCGCCTGGTGCATGGCGATCGGGACCCCGAACTGCACGCGCTCCTTGGCATAGTCGGTGGCGAACTCGAAGGCCGCCTGGGCGATGCCGACCGCCAGCGCCGAAACCCCGGGCCGGGTGCGGTCCAGGGTCATCATCGCCAGCTTGAAGCCCTTGTTCTCCTCGGCGAGCAGGTTGCCCTCGGGGACCTCGACGTCGCTGAACGAGATCATTGCGGTGTCGGAGGCGCGCTGCCCGAGCTTGTCCTCCTTCTTGTCCACGGTCACGCCGTCGGCGTCTCGCGGGACGACGAAGGCGGAGATGCCGCGGTGGCCGGCCTCCCTGTCCGTCTTCGCGTACACCGTGTACCAGCTCGCGTGCGAGCCGTTCGTGATGAAGCACTTGGTTCCGTTCAGGACGTACTTGTCGCCCTTCTTCACCGCGGTCGTCTTCATCCCCGAGACGTCCGAGCCGGCGTCGGGCTCTGTGAGACAGAAGGAGGCGAGCTTTGGCTCCTCGGTGAGCATCCCGAGGTACTCCTTCTTGACCTCCTCGGAGCCGCCAATCATAACCGGAGCGCTCGCGAGCCCGTTGCACATGAGCGAGGTCCCGATTCCCGAACAGCCCCACCCGAGCTCCTCCTCGATCAGGCAACCGGAGACGTAGTCGAGGCCGGGCCCGCCGTATTCCTCGGGGATGTGGTTGTTCATGAGGCCGACTTCCCAGGCCTTCTCGACGATCTCCTGGGGCCAGGTCGCATCGCGGTCGTAGTCCCAGGCGACCGGGCGGATCTCCTTGGTAGCGAAGTCGCGGGCCAGCTCGCGGATGTCCTTCTGCTCGTCGGTAAGCGTGAAATCAACCACTTGTCGTGTCAGCGCTCCTTGAGCGGGTGCGCGGGTGGTCCGGCGACCCGATTGATTCGTCAGTCAATTCTGCGGGGGCAATATTACCGGACCCCCTCAGCCGAATGCGAGACGCACGGCGATGTAGATCCCGCCGGCCACGGCGATCAGCGAAAAGCCGAGCAGGCCCACCTGGTCGGCGTACAGGGCCGGGCGGCCGGGGGCGATCGTCTTCCGCCTCAGGCGCTTCCACATGCGGTCAGACTATGGGGTCGTGGAGGCAGCTTTCGGGACCGTGCTGATCGTGGTCTGCCTCGTGGCCGTAGTGGTCGCGGTGGCCAGCTTCTGGGGCACCGGGCAGATCTATCGCGGCCTCGGCCGGAGCGGCCCGTTCGCCCTTGACGATGAGCGGGAGCAACGTCCCGCCCCGGCAGCCCATAGCCCCGCCGCGCAGGCCGAGGCGCGCGAGGAGATCAGGCAGATGCTGGAGGCCAAGTCCGCCCGCCGCGAGGCGCGGGGGGAGCCCCCTCTCGACGTCGAGGCTGAGATGACGGAGCTGCTGCGGCCCGCGACCCACGTCGACGACGCGCTGCGGGAGGAGGTTCGCCAGCTGGTGGTCGCCCGCAACGAGCGCCGCATGCGTCAGGGAAAGGAGCCACTCGACGTCGAGACCGAGATCGACCGGCAGCTTCGCGAGTTGGGCGCGTGACTGCCCCCGTTCGGGGGTATAGATTGCGGCCGATGGCTTCCGAACGGCGTTTCGACCTCGACGAGATCCTCGTCCGTCCCGGCACCTACTTCAATCCTCAGACCGAGGTAATGGTCGTGGTGGACGACTCCGCCGCGATGGACAGCGAGATCTTCAACCTCGAGGAGTTCGAGGGCGCCGATTGGGTGCTCGTCGCCGACGACGTCCCGGTCGACGAGGCGCAGCGCGACGAGCTGTTCGAGTCCTTCCAGGCGACCTACCGCGGCGGCGACGGCCGCGCCGTCAGCGAGGCCGCCGTGGAAGACCCCGACCTGGAACCGGACGAGGAAGAAGAGCCCGGCGAGTAGGTCGCCTCAGGAGCTATTCCACTTGGGCCCGTGCGGTCGGGGTAGGTCCATAGGCTTCCGGCCTCCGTGCGGCCCGTCCACTTCCTCGGCATCTTCATCCCGGCCGCGGTCGGCCTCGAGCTCGCGCACGCGGCGCCCGCTCTGGTCTTCTCGGCGGCGGCCCTCGGGGTGATCCCCTGCGCGGCCGTCATGGGCGAGTCGACAGAGCACCTGGCGGCCCGCACCGGCCCGGGCATCGGTGGCCTGTTGAACGTCACCTTCGGGAATGCCCCGGAGCTGATCATCGCGTTGTTCGCGCTCCTCGAGGGGCTCCAAGAGGTCGTGAAGGCCTCGATCGTAGGGTCGGTCGTCGGCAACGTCCTGCTGGTGCTCGGCGCGGCGATGCTCGTGGGCGGGCTGCCGCGCGAGAAGCAAACCTTCAGCCGCACCGCGGCGAACGCGCAGTCGGCCATGCTGCTGCTGGCGCTTGGCGCGCTGGTCTTTCCCGCCATCTTCCAGCTGATTCACGGCGGCGGCCTGCCGTCCGTCGGCGAGGAGCGGGTCGACTTCGGCTCCGACCTCGAGAAGCTCTCCTTCGGTGTCTCGATCGTGCTACTGACGAGCTACGCGGCCGGTTTGTTCTTCTCGCTGAGAACGCACCGCGCCGTCTTCAACCCCTACGAAGAGGAGGCGGGAGAGGACCACGACGCCTGGCCCATGCGCCGGTCGGTGGTGACGCTGGCTGTGGCCGCCGTGGCGGTGGGCGTGATGAGCGAGATCCTGGTGGGCTCCATCGAGGACGCCTCCAGCGACATCGGCCTGTCGCAGTTCTTCGTGGGCGTGTTCGTGGTAGCGATCGTGGGCAACGCCGCCGAGCACTGGGTCGCTGTTCTCGTCGCCGCCAAGGACAAGATGGACCTGGCGGTGAACATCGCCATCGGCTCGAGCGCTCAGATAGCGCTCTTCGTGGCTCCACTTCTCGTGCTGGTCTCGTTCGTGGTGGGTCCCGATCCCATGGCCCTGGTGTTCAACGGCTACGAGCTGGTCGCCCTCCTCTTCGCCGTGCTGATCGCCACCTTCGTGACCCAGGAGGGCGAGTCCAACTGGTTCGAGGGCATGCAGCTTTTGTCGCTCTACGCAGTGATCGGCCTTGTCTTCTACTTCGCCTGACCGGCGGCCTCCGCCTGCTTCGCCCGCTGCATACGCTCCACGCGCTCCTGGCGGTGCCTGCCGGCCTCGGGATCGCGATGGTCGCCGATAAGCGAGGCCGCGATGCCGATGGCGAAGGCACCCGCGACCACGGCCAGGCTCACGACCGGCCCGATCTCTACCAGGTCTTCCAGAAGCAACTTGACCCCCACCAGGCCGAGGACGAACGCAATCGTCTCGTCGAGGTAGCGAAAGCGCGCGATCAAGCTCTCCACGAGCACGAACAGCGCGCGCAGGCCGAGCAGGGCGAAGACGTTCCCCATCCAGATCAGCAGCGGATCGCGGGTGATCGCGAACGCGGCCGGGATCGAGTCGATCGCGAAGGCGATGTCCGCGAACACGATCGCCGCCAGGCAGAGGAAGAGCGGCGTCGTCCAGCGGCGGCCGTCGCGCCGAACGAACCAGCGATCCCCGTGGAACTCACCCGTCACCGGATAGACGCGCCTGACCAGCCGCACGATCAGGTTGCGATCCGGGTCGACGTTCTCCTCCACTCCGCGAAACACCCGGACGGCGAGCACCAGCAGTCCGACGCCCAGCAGGTAGATCAGGAAGTGGAACTCCTGGATAAGCGCTATACCGGCGAGAATGAACGCGGCTCGCAGAACGAGCGCGGCGACGATCCCCCAGAAGAGCAGATGCGGCCGGCTCCGGTAGGGAACACCGAAGTAGGCGAACAGGAGCAGGAAGACGAACAGGTTGTCGAGCGAGAGCGAGCGTTCGATCAGGTAGACGGTCGTGTAGAGGACGGCGTCCCCGCCGTCCCGGAAGGCAACCATGACGAGAGCTGCAAGCAGGCTGAGCGCCAGCCAAGCGATCGACCAGATCAAGGCCTCGCGGAAGCTGGGTTCGGCGCCGCGCGC
>DATFQM010000085.1:0-10572 GCA_035264265.1 Thermoleophilaceae bacterium | reverse complement strand
AGCTCGTCCAGGAACAGCACGCCCCGGTGGGCGAGGGTCACCTCCCCGGGCCGCGGTGTGGAGCTCCCGCCGGTCAGGCCCTGCGGGGAGGTCGTGTGATGCGGCGCTCGGAACGGGCGTTCGGCCACCAGCCCACCCCCGCCCAGGCCCGCGACCCCCCGAATGCGGGTGATCTCCAGGGCCTCCTCGAAGCTGGGCGGCGGCAGGATGCCCGGCAGCCGGCGCGCCAGCATCGTCTTGCCGGCTCCCGGCGGACCCACCATCAGCATGTTGTGACCACCCGCGGCCGCGATCTCGAGCGCCCGCTTGGCGTCCTCCTGGCCGCGCACGTCGGCAAGGTCGAGCCGCGCCGCCGCGCCGGGCGACCGCGGTCGCCGCGCGCTGGCTCGCGGTGGCGCCCGGTCCCCGGAGCAGTTGGGCCATGCCCCTCAAGTCCTCGATCGGCAGCACCTCCACCTCCTCCACGAGCGCGGCCTCGCCGGCGTCCGCGGGCGGCACCGCCAGCCGCGGGTAGCCGGCCTCTCGCGCTCCGAGCGCGACCGCGAGGGCCCCGCGACCGGGGCGCAGCGCGCCGGCGAGCGACAGCTCTCCGTACAGCGCGCAGCTCGCAAGCGGCTCCCGCGGTACCTGGCCGGTCGCGGCCAGCACTCCCACCGCGATGGCCAGGTCGAACCCCGGGCCGGCCTTGCGGACGTGCGCCGGCGCCAGGTTCACCGTGAGCCGCTGCATCGGGAAGTCGAGCCCGGAGTTGAGCAGCGCGGCACGTACGCGCTCGCGGGCCTCCCTGATGGCCCGATCGGGGAGGCCGACCAGAGTGAACGCCGGCAGCCCACGCCGGACGTCGACCTCCACGGCCACCTCTCGGCTGTCGACGCCCTCAATGGTGAACGTGGCCACGCTTGCGAGCACGCCCGGCACGCTATGGGCGGGCCCGTCACGGATGAAGACGCGTTCGTGACCGTTTCGTCACTCGCGTCGCACACCGGTGCGGCGTACCCGCTTAGCGTCGCTTCGCATGGCGGACGACCCCCGTAGGCGTGTCGGGGCACTCGGTGAGCGGCTGGCCGCCGACCACCTCGAGGCACTCGGCTACCACGTGATGGAGCGCAACTTCAGGACCCGCTTCGGTGAGCTGGACCTCGTGGCGCGGCGAGGCCGCTTCCTCGTCTTCTGCGAGGTGAAGACGAGGCTCGCGGTGGGCCCGACGGGGCCCTTCGGGCCGCTGAGCTCGGTTGGCCCGCGGAAGCGGGCTCAGCTGCGGCGCATCGCGGCGCAGTGGCTACACGAGCGAAGCGGCGGCACAGGAACGGCCCAGACGCGCCGACGCCATCGGCATCACGCTGGACCGGGCGGGGCGGGTGCTCTCGCTCGAGCACGTCGAGGACGCCTTCTGATCGGCGCCTAGCCCTCGAGCGCCAGCTGGTTGTAGGCGATCGACTGGAAGGAGAGGCGGTGGATTGGCGACACGCCGTGCTGGCGGATGGCCGCGCGGTGCTCGGGCGTGGAGTAGCCGACGTTGGTGTCGAACTCCCAGTCCCGATGCCGCTCGGCTACCCGCCGCATGTAGCGGTCCCTGGTCACCTTGGCCAGCACCGAGGCGCCGGCGATCGCTGCGCTGCGACAGTCGCCGTCCACGACGGCCCGCTGCTCGAACCCGAACTCCTGCACCTTGAACCCGTCCACCAGGCAGAGGCACCCTTCGCAGGCCACGCTCACGAGCGCCGAGCGGAGCGCCTCGAGGTTCGTCACGTGCAGTCCACGGGCGTCGATCCCGCGCACGCAGCGGGTGACGATCGTGGACCGGGCGGCGGCGCGCAGCACCAGCGGATAGAGCTCCTCGCGCGCCTCGGTGGTGTGCTGCTTGGAGTCGTTGAGGCGGGACAGGGCGCGGCGATCGCTCAGGGTCAGCCGCTCAAGGTCGAACAGGACGGCAGCGGCCACGAGCGGCCCGGCCAGCGAACCACGCCCCGCCTCGTCGGCCCCGGCGACGAAACGACAGCCCAGCTTGCGATCGAAGGCGAACAGCCGCCTGCCGGTGCGCTGGGATCCCGCCACTCTGGCGGCGATCATAGGACGGGATACGGCGGAAGCGCTAGAGGGTTCCGACGCGCCCCGGTGGCCAGTAGGTCACGAACGCCTTGCCGATCATCCACTTCTCGGGGATCGGCCCCCACTCGCGACTGTCCGCGCTCTCGCCCCGGTTGTCTCCCATCATGAAGAAGTAGCCCTTCGGAATCGTGATCTCGTGCGGCAGGTTGCAGATCCCGCAGCTCGAGTTGGGGCGGATGAAGGGCTCCCTCTGGCGCCGGCCGTCGAGGTACACGCGCCCGTCGATGACCTTCAGCCGGTCCCCGCCCACGGCAACCACGCGCTTGATGAAGTTGGTCGAGGACCGCTGGCGGGTCGGGCTCGGGCAGGGCGACTGGTTCGAATGGCGCACCCCGCAGACGTTGTCGTCGGCGCCCTTGGGCGGCTTGAACACCATGATGTCGCCGCGATCGGGGGTGCCGAGCCTCACTCCCACCCGGTTGACGAGTACCCGCTGGCCCACATCGAGGGTCGGCTCCATGGACTCGCTCGGGATCCTGAAGGGCTTCACCAGGAAGGCCTGGATCCCGAGCGCCAGGCCGAGGGCCACGGCCACGATCGTGACTAGCTCGACGAGCGAGCCGCGGGCGCTTTGCTTACCGGTGCGAGCCACTGTGCGGCGAACGGGACGCCCCCGGCTACGAGTGGGAATCGGGGTCGCCGGTGCCGGCGGGCTTGTCCTCCGCGGGTTCACCCTCGCCGGCCGGCGGCTCCTCGGCGGGCCGCTCCTCGGCGGCGGGCTCCTCGGCGGCGGGCTCGTCCTCGGAGGACGCCTCCTCCTGAGCCGGCTCGGCCGGGGCGGCGGGCTGCTCCTCGCCGGCGGCCGCCGCCTCCGCCTCCTCTTCCTGAGCCACCTCCTCGGCGAGCTCCTCCTCGCCCGGTCGGGCAGCCTCGTCCTCCGCCGGCATCGCTCCCGCCTCGAAGGCCTCCTGTTCATCGCCGGCGACCCAGCGCCGCTCGCGGACCCGCGCCCCGCGGCCGACCCGCTCGCGCAGGTAGTAGAGCTTGGCGCGGCGGACGTCGCCGCGACTCGCGATCTCGATCCGCTCCACCTTGGGGGAGTGCACCGGGAAGGTGCGCTCAACGCCCACCCCGAACGACTGCTTGCGTACGGTGAACGTCTCGCGGGCGCCGCTGCCCTGCCGCTTCAGCACGATCCCCTCGAACACCTGGGTGCGGCGGCGCGTTCCCTCCACGACCTGGAAGTGAACGCGCACGCGGTCCCCGGCCCTGAAGGCGGGCACACGGCGCAGCTGAGCACGCTCGAGGCTGTCGATCACGCCGGACATTGAGAAGACGGCGCCGCGCCCGGGGCGAAGGAAGGTGCGAGTCCCCGGGGTCCGCGCGGCCGCGAATGGTAGCTCAGGCTCGCTCGCGGCTCCGCTGCAGGCGCCAGTCGCGGATCTTGCCATGGTCGCCTGAGAGCAGGACCTCAGGCACGCGGTGACCGCGCCATTCCGCCGGACGGGTGTAGTGGGGATACTCCGGGGCTCCTTCGAGCGCGTCGCTGAACGACTCTTCGAGCGCGCTCTCCTCATGGCCGAGCGCCCCAGGCAGTTTCCGGATGACGGCGTCGCAGACGACCATTGCCGCGAGCTCCCCTCCCGACAGCACGTAGGGACCGATCGAGACGACGTCGCTCGCCAAGTACTCGTGCACGCGCTCGTCGAAACCCTCGTAGCGGCCGCAGAGCAGGGTGAGCTCGGGCTCCCCGGCGAGCTCGGCTGCCAGCGCGTCGTCGAACCGGCGCCCGCCCGCGGCGAGTGCGACGACGCGGCGGCGCGCCGCCAGCTCGAGCGGGTCCACCCCGTAGCGGGCCCGGAGCGCGGCCTCCACGACGTCGACCCGTAGGACCATTCCGGCCCCGCCGCCGTAGGGGGTGTCGTCGACCTGGCCGGCTCCGAGCGGGGTGGTGGCGCGCAGGTCGACTGTGTCGAGCACGTGACCCCGCTTTAGCGCGTTGCGGACGTGCCGCTGACCGAGGAACCAATCGAACCAGCCCGAAAAGAGCGTGAAGACGTCGATCTTCACAGCCCGAGGAAGTCCCTATCGACCTCGATCACCTCGCCGACGGAGCGGATCGCGTCCGACACGAACGGCACGAGCGTCCCGTCGTCGAGCTCGAGCAGGTCGCAGGAGCGCCCCTCCAGCACCCGGCGGACGATCCCCAGGCCAGCGACCTCCCGCCCCACGAGGTGGCCGGCGAGCCACTCGTCGCGGGACAGCGGGATCTCCACCATGAGTGGCTCGCCCGCGACGCCCGCGACGGTGTCCCTGGCCTCGATCCCCGAGAGCCGCACGAGCGGACGCCGATCGGTGCCGGCGCGCCGCAGCACGCGATGTTCCTGCCCCGCGACCGTCACGATTGTGTCCGCGGGGAAGGGATGCTCGGCGCCCTGGACGTAGAAGCTCCCATCCCGCCCGTGGGGCCGGCCCACCCACCCGGCGCTTACCAGGGTCAATCCACCACGTCGACGAGCACGCGGCGGCCGTCGCGCGCCGACGCCGCCTTCATCACGGTTCTGAGCGCCGCGACCGTGCGGCCTCCCCGCCCGATGACCTTGCCGGTGTCATCCTCGGCCACGTGGAGCTCGAGCACGAGCGTGCCGTCGTCCTCCTCGAAAGACTCCACCGAGACCTCGTCCGGCGCGTCGACTAATGAGCGCGCGAGGTACTCCAGGAGAGCTTCCACCGCGTCAGGCAGAGGCCGTGCGGCGCGCCTTCATCAGCTTCTTGACGGTGCCCGAGGGCTGCGCGCCGCGGGCGAGCCAATGCCGAAGCCGCTCCTCGTCGATCACGATCGTCGAGGGCTCGGTCTGGGAATTGTAGTGCCCGATCGCCTCGATGAAGCGCCCGTCGCGCGGCGAGCGCTGATCGGCCACGACCACCCGCCAGATCGGGTTCTTCTTGCTGCCCACTCGTGTGAGGCGGACTCGTACGGACATAAGCGGCGAAAGAGGATAGCC
Source organism: Thermoleophilaceae bacterium (assembly GCA_035264265.1). Taxonomy (GTDB): domain Bacteria; phylum Actinomycetota; class Thermoleophilia; order Solirubrobacterales; family Thermoleophilaceae; genus DASXBA01. The sequence goes on along the minus strand of DATFQM010000085.1, from coordinate 5,518 downwards.
CGTGCGGGCATCCGGCCCGCGCCACGATGCCATTGGCCCCTCCGGTGGCCTATCAGCGGCCGCCCACCAGCTGCTGCAGCGACGGCATCTTCCCCTGCGAGAGCTGGCGCATGACCTTCTTCATCTGGGCGAATTGCTTCACGAGCTGGCCCACGGCCTGCACATTGGTGCCGGACCCGCGCGCGATCCGCCGCCTGCGCGAGCCGTCGATGATCCTGGGGTCGCGGCGCTCCTGCGGCGTCATGGACAGGATCATCGCCTCCAGGCGATCGAGCTCCCGGTCGTCCACCTGGAGGGCGCCCAGCTCCTTTCCTACCCCGGGCATCATCTTGAGCAGGCCGCTGAGCGGGCCCATCCTGCGCACCTGCTTCAGCTGGTCGAGGAAGTCGTCGAGCGTGAACTCCTGCTTGCGGATCTTGCGCTCGAGCTCTTGCGCCTGGCGCTCGTCGATCTGCCGCTCGGCCTTCTCCACCAGCGTCATCACGTCGCCCATGCCGAGGATCCGCTGGGCCATCCGGTCGGGGTGGAAGCGCTCGAAGTCGGCGAGCTTCTCGCCGGTCGAGGCGTAGAGGATCGGCTTGCCGGTGACCGCCTTCACCGACAGCGCGGCGCCGCCGCGAGCGTCCCCGTCGAGCTTGGTCATCACCACGCCGTCGAAGTTGGCCGTCTCGGCGAACTGCTCGGCCACGTTCACGGCGTCCTGGCCTGTCATCGCGTCGACGACCAGCAGCACGTCGTGCGGCCGCGTCCGCTTCTTGACCTGGGCGAGCTCCTTCATGAGCTCCTCGTCGATGTGCAGGCGGCCACTCGTGTCGATGACGAGGGCATCGCGACGGTCTTGCTTCGCCTGGTCGAGCGCCCACTCGGCGATGTCCACCGGGTCGCGACCCGTGCCCTGCTCGTAGACGGCGGCCCCCGCCTGCGAGCCCACCTTCACGAGCTGGTCCACAGCCGCCGGTCGGTAGACGTCGCACGCCGCGAGAGCCACGTCCATGCCCTGCTCCTCGCGCAGGTGACGGGCGAGCTTCGCGCACGCGGTGGTCTTGCCCGATCCGTGGAGGCCGGCCATGAGGATCACCGTGGGGCCCTGCTTGGCGACCGCCAGGTCGCGGCCCGCTCCGCCCATCAGGGCGGTCAGCTCCTCGGAGACGATCTTCACGACCTGCTGTCCCGGGTTCAGCGATGCGAGCACTTCCTGCCCGGTGGCCCGCTCTTTGACGACGTCGGTGAACTCCTTTACGACCTTGAAGTTGACGTCGGCCTCGAGCAGGGCCAGCCGCACCTGGCGCATTGCCTTGGAGACGTCGTCCTCGCTCAGCTTGCCGCGCGAGCGGACGTCACCCAGGGCGGCTTGGAGGCGGTCCGAGAGCGTGTCGAACACGCAACCCAGCGTACCCTGCGCGCGTGGGCAAGCGCCGCGTGTCCACCTTATTGAGCGCGAGGCTGTTCAACCCGATCGTGAAGACGGCGGCGAACGCCGGTCTCCCGCTGCCGGGCGTCGTGATCCTCGAGACGACCGGCCGCAAGAGCGGCCAGCCCCGGCGCAATCCGGTGGGTAAGGCGATTGTTGGCGACACGCTCTGGATCGTGGCCGAGCACGGGCGACGCGCGGGTTACGTGCGCAACATCTCTGCGAATCCTCGGGTGCGAGTGAAGATCGGGCGACGCTGGCGGACGGGCACGGCCCACGCAATGCCCGACGACGACCCGCGCGAGCGTCAGCGCCGCATACCGAACAAGCTCAACTCGGCCAGCGTCCGGCTGATGGGCAGCGACCTGCTCACGGTCCGGGTCGACCTGGATCCCAGCTGAGACGAACGTCCATTTCACCCCCCTGGAGGGGGGCTAAATGGACGTTCATCGGGCCGGCGGCGGTGGGGCCGGCGGCGGTGGCGGCGCCGACGGCCCGTCCGCCTTCGGCAGCACCGAGCCGATGCTGCCGAGCGCCTGGGTGAACTCGCTGGGGATGATCCACACCTTGTTCGACTCCCCCTGGGCGATCTGCGGCAGCATCTGGAGATACTGGTAGGCGAGCAGCTTGGGATCGGCGTCGCCGCGGTGGATCGCGTCGAAGACCTGCTCGATCGCCTTCGACTGTCCCTCCGCCTCGAGGATCTGTGACTGCTTGCGGCCCTCGGCCCGGAGGATCGACGACTGCTTCTCGCCCTCGGCGGTGAGCACCTGCGACTGCTTGACGCCCTCCGCGGTCAGGATCGCCGCACGGCGATCGCGCTCCGCGCGCATCTGCTTCTCCATCGCCTCCTGGATCGTGCCTGGCGGGTCGATCGCCTTGAGCTCCACGCGGTTGACCCGGATTCCCCACTTGCCCGTGGCCTCGTCGAGCACGGTGCGAAGCTCGGCGTTGATGTTGTCGCGCGAGGTGAGCGTGTCCTCCAGGGTCATGCCGCCGATCACGTTGCGAAGCGTGGTGACGGTGAGCTGCTCGATCCCGATGATGTAGTTGGCGATCTCGTACGTCGCGGCCTTCGGGTCTGTGACCTGGTAGTAGATGACCGAGTCGATGTTCACGGTCAGGTTGTCCTCGGTGATCACCGGCTGCGGCGGGAACGAGACCACCTGCTCGCGAAGGTCGAGCAGCGGCTTTATCCGGTCGACGTAGGGGACGATCAACGCGAGCCCCGCGTCCAGAGTCCGGTGATAGCGGCCCAGGCGCTCCACGATGCCGGCCTTGGCCTGGGGAACGATCCGGATCGCCTGGGCCAGCGTGATGAGCACGACGGCCGCGACGACGATTAGCACGATCAGGGTGGCCAAGAGCCCACCTCCTATTCCGAGACGAGCGCCGTGGCGCCGTCGATCTTCATCACCTGGGCGCGGTCGCCCGGCTCCAACACCTCATCCTCGTCGAACGCCCGCGCCGTCCACACCTCGCCGCCGATCTTCACCTTTCCGGCGTCCGCGTCCACGCGCTCGAGCACGATCGCCCTGGAGCCCACGAGCGCGGCGGTGCCCGTGCGGAGGCGGGCCGGCGTGCGCATGTGGCGCCGGGCGATGGGGCGCAGGATCCCGAGCGAGGCGATGGCGACCACGATGAAGACGATCCACTGCGCGGCCAGCCCGGCGCCGGCGAGCGCCACGGTCGCCGCCAGCACCGCAGCCACCGCGATCGGCCCCAGGAAGAAGCCCAGCGTGACGATCTCCCCCACGGCCAGGGCGCCCGCGGCGACCATCCACCAGACCCAGTCCTCCACGAGGCCGATCCTACGTGAGGGCCTGCTCCACGTCCGCGATCAGGTCCTCGGTCGTCTCGCAGCCGGCGCTCACGCGGATGAAGCCCTCCCCCACGTCGTCCCCACCCCAGCGGGCGCGCCGCTCGGCGGTGGTGAGCACCCCGCCGAAGCTCGTCGCTTCGGTGATCAGGCGAGCGGCGTCGAGGAATGCCTCGGCGCGCTCGCGGCTCCCCAGCTCGAAGCAGAGCAGGGTCCCGAAGCGTCGCATCTGGCGCTTGGCGAGCTGGTGCGCGGGGTCGCTCTCGAGGCCCGGGTAACGCAACGCGGAGATGCCTTCGCGGCCCTGGAGCAGCCGCGCCAGCGCCAGGGCGTTCGCCTCGCCGCGCTCGAGGCGGAGGTCGAGCGTAGCCAGCGAGCGGTGGGCCAGCCACGTCTCGAAAGGGCCGGCTATCGCCCCGGTGTTGGTGCGCCAGGAGCGCAGCGCGGCGACGCGCTCCGGATCCCGCGCGGCGACGTATCCGAGCAGTAGGTCGGCGTGCCCGGATAGATGCTTGGTGGCGCTCGTGACCGAAAGGTCCGCGCCAAGGGCGAGCGGTTGCTGGCCGAGCGGCGTGGCGAAGGTGTTGTCGACCGCCACCACCGCGCCCCGCTCGTGGGCGCCACCGGCGAGCGCCGCCACTTCGCACAGGTCGAGCCCCGGGTTCGAGGGGGTCTCGAGCCATAGGAGGTCGATTCGCTCCGGCAACGCGTCCGGGGTGAGCTCCGGCGTGGCCAGCTGGGTGACCTCAACGCCCAGCTCGGCGATCTGGCCGCCCGCCAGGCCCCTCACGTGCATGTAGCAGTCCGATGGCAGCGTCAGGGCGTCGCCGGGGCGAAGCGTGCTGAGCAGCACGGCGCTGGCCGCGGCCATCCCCGACGCGAAGAGCACCGCGTCGCCGCCCTCGAGCTCGGAGAGCGCCAACTCGTACGCGGACCAGGTCGGATTGTCGTAGCGGCCGTAGGTGTATTCGACGCCCGCGGGGTCGCCGCGCAGGTGGTAGGGGGCGGCGAGGATCGGCCCTGGTAGGAAAGGCCTGCCCTGCTGCGCCTCGGGGAGCCCGGCCCGCACCACGCGCGTGCCGTCCTTCATTCGAGGATCGCCCGGGCGAAGTCATCCGGGTCGAACGGCCGCAGGTCCTCGAGCGCTTCGCCCGTTCCGATCAGCTTGACCGGCACGCCCAGCTCCTCGGCGATCGCCAGCGCGATCCCGCCCTTGGCCGTGCCGTCAAGCTTGGTGAGGGCGATCCCGGTGACCTCGACAGCCTCGCGGAAGAGCAGCGCTTGGCGGAGACCGTTCTGGCCGGTGGTGGCGTCGATCGTGAGGAGCGTCTCCTGCGGCGCCCCGGGCTCCTGGCCCGCGACTACGTTGCGAACCTTGCGGAGCTCCTCCATCAAGTGCTCCTGCGTGTGGAGCCGTCCCGCGGTGTCGCAGATCACCACGTCGTGACCGCGCGCTCTGGCCGCCGCGATGGCGTCGTAGGCGACGGCCCCCGGGTCCGAGCCGGGCTCGCCGCGTACCAGCTCGCAGCCGGCACGCTCCGCCCACGCCTCGAGCTGCTCCGCGGCGGCCGCCCGGAAGGTGTCGGCGGCCGCCAGCAGCACCGACAGCCCGAGCTCCTGCTGGAGGTGCCAGGCGATCTTGCCGATGGTCGTGGTCTTGCCGCTGCCGTTGACCCCCACCACCAGGATCACAGCGGGCCTTCGGGTCAGGTCGATCGTGTCGCCGTTCACCCTCGAGGTGTCCGCCAGCAGCTCTCGCAGCCTGCGGGTCAGGTCCTCGCCGCCCGACAACTCCCCTGTGCTCGCCTCGCTCTCCAGCCGCTCCACGATCTTCGCCGTGGTGGGCGCTCCGACGTCCGCGTAGATCAGGGTCTCCTCGAGGCGCTCGAACGCCTCGTCGTCGAGCGTCTCGAACATCGTGGCCTGGAGCTCGGCGCCGAGTGCCCGGCGCGTCCTGGTCATGTTGTCGCGCAGGCGGCGGAAGAATCCCCCGCGCCCGCCCTCATGGTCGTCCGCGGCCGGCTCCTCAGAGGTAGCCGGCTCGCCGGTGACGAAGAGCTCCCGCCAGGTGCGCGCCATTGCGGCGGGAGCTTATGAAACACAGACGGCCGCCCCGAAGGGCGGCCCTCTGCCGTAGCGATCCCCCCGCGCGATCGCGGGACGGGCCGGCTAGCTGAGCTGCCCACGCACCTTGTGAACGGCTGAAAGACGTCCGGGCCTCTCCAGAGGCTGTGGGTCTGCGACGACTCACCGCCCAAAGGAGGGCCCGGATGCGTGTTCACGCTAAC
>DATFQM010000084.1:0-46715 GCA_035264265.1 Thermoleophilaceae bacterium | reverse complement strand
CACCCGGATCGAGAAGCCGGGAGAAGATCGCGTCGCTGTCGTAGCGCGGCAGGCACAACCAGTCCACCGACCCGTAGCGGTCCACCAGCGCGGCCGAGTTGCAGTCGGCGAGCAGACCGTAGTCGGCCACGGGGCGGAAGTCCGCCGTCGTGTCGCCGTTTGCCGAGGCGGGGCCGGGCGTGATGGTCGTAGTCTCGCTCATGCGCTGCTCCTCCGGTTCCGGGCTGACTGGGCCCTAAGTCCCGCGGGGGAGATTCCCGTTACAGGCGCGTAACGACAGGGGTGCGCACTGGACTAGTCCTCATGAGCGTGGGGTCGCCGGAGGACATGAGCTGCAGGGAGCTCGTAGAGGTCATCACCGACTATCTCGAGGGCGCCATGCCCGCGAGCGATCGCGCCCGCTTCGAGGCGCACCTGGATGTGTGCCCCTACTGCGTGACCTACCTGGAGCATATGCGGGAGACGATCGACACGCTCGGCGAGCTGCGCGAGGACTCGCTGTCCGAGGAGGCGCGCGACCAGCTCCTGCAAGCCTTCCGCGGCTGGGCCGCGGCGCGGTAGGCCGGCCATGGACCTCTCGCCCGGGACACGGTTGCCAGACCTCGACTTGCCGGATCACACGGGCCGGGCCCGCCGCCTGTCCGAGCTGGTCGGTGGCGACCCGACCGTCCTGCTGAGCTCGCGCGGCTGGTGGTGCCCGAAGGAGCAGCGCTACATGCGCGAGCTCTGCCGGCTCCAGGACGAGTTCGAGGTCGCGTACTCCCGGATCGTCGTCCTCAGCATCGACCCGCCCGAGGTGCAGGCCGCCTTCCGCGCCGGTCTGGGCGCGCGGTTCACCTTTCTCTCCGACCACGAGCGCCGCTGGCTGGGCGAGCTCGATCTGTGTGAGGGCACCGACACCCTCCACGAGCCTTACCGACCGGCGGGGTTCACCCTTTTCCCGGACCTGACGATCCACCGCACCTACAACGGCTACTGGTACTGGGGCCGGCCGCGGATGGAGGAGCTGCGGCGCGATATGCGCGAGATCTCCGAGGCCGTTCGCGCGGATTGGGAGGTGCCGGCATGAGGCCGTTCGCCTTCGTGGTCTTCGACGGGAAGCGCCTGAGCGCCGACCCGCACGCGGACGGGCGGCGGCTGAGGGTCGACGCGCGCTGCCTGGCCGGCACTCCCGTCGAGGGCGCCTTCGCCCACGTGTGCGCGCTGCCCCAGCGCGAGGCGGCCGTCCGCTACGACGAGCCGGAGGTGCAGCAGGCCAGGCGCGACGCCCTCGAATGGTGGATACCGATGCTCGGCGATCGGCTCGTCTGCCTCTCGACGTTCGCCGTCGACGCGAGCCTCTGCGGAGGCGCCGTGACGGTGGCTCGGGATGCGGCCCTGTTCGAGTACGACCCCTTCGCACGCCTGTTCCCGGAGACGGTGGTCGCGACCGACGACTTCTGCGAGGTACCACCCCCACCCGGACCTGTAATCGAGCGCTACGCCGGCTCGCCATGGCCGGGAGGAGGGTTTAACTGATGGGCTCGACCGCACGCACCCCAAGTGTTCTCGGCGTGGCCGGGCGCCTGTTGCTCGGCCTCGTCGCCGTGGCTGTCCTGGTGCTCGGCATCTGGCTCGCCGGAGGCGTCCTGACCAACGACTTCACGGCGAGCCTCATCCTCACCGCCGCCTGGATGGGAGCGGCCGGGCTTGCCTGTCTTGTCGTGGCGCTTCGCCGCCGGGAGCTCCGGCTGCCGCTGCTCGGCGCCTACACGCTCGTCGCGATCGCGGCGACGGTCTGGCTCGGCCGGGCGGAGTTCTTCGACAAGACGGTCAACGAGAACGTCGTCAAGGCGGAGCCCGCTCCGGCCGGGTCGCGCGGAACCAAGGCGCAGCCAGTCCGGAACGAGCTGGTCGCCCGCGGCAGCTTCGAATCGCTGGAGCACGACTCCAGCGGCGTGGCGAGCCTGATCCGCACCACGAACGGGAAGCGCATGTTGACGCTCATCCGTTTCAGCACGTCCAATGGACCCGACCTGCGCGTCTACCTCGTGGCCGGTCCGGTGAACGATGCCGGTGACGTGCACGACTTCGCGGACCTCGGGGGACTCAAGGGGAACAAGGGCGATCAGCAGTACGAGCTGAAGGGCAAGGCCCTCGACTCGCGCTACCGCACCGTCGTCATCTGGTGCCGGGCCTTCTCAGTGGGCTTCGCCCGAGCTCGGCTGTCGCGGGAGTGAACTCGCGCTAGGAGGCGCTACATCGTCGCGCGCCTGATCGCGGACCTCGCTCGAGCGTTTCAGCCCGGCGAGTAGCTCGTCCACTGTGCTCGTGAAGCGGCGGCGCATGATCAGGGCGTTCATCAGCGAGAAGAGCGGATTGCGCGGGGTGTAGTACGTGTCGGTGCGGGCGATCGAGACGTCGCCCGCGTCCTCGATGCTGATCGTGAACCCGTAGTCGGCGAACATGCGGCTGAAGCCGAGGCTGTCGTCGTCGACGACGTAGCCGGCGCGGCGCGGCGGGTCGAACTCGACGCAGCGCTCCGTCATCGTCCCCTCGCGGCCGCCAAACTCCACGCGGCACACGCGGGTGGTCCCGACTCGCTCGGGCCCCTGGCTGACCTCTTCCAGCTGCTTGACGGGAGGCGCCCACTGCGGCAGGAGGTTCGAGTCGGCGACCACCGCCCAAACTTGGTCCCGCGGTGCGTCGATGGCGATCTCGCGGGTTAGCTGATGGGTTCCCTTCATTGCCCTTCTCCTTCCAGGAACAGGTACGACAGGTAGCGACGAAAATGATTCACGGCGGCGACCGCGGCTCCGGACGAGACCCCCGACCTATCCAAGAGGAGACCGCCCTCGACCGCAGCGAGCAGGCCGTCGGCGAGTTCCGCGGAATCGACAGCCACCGAGCGCTCCGCGGCTGCCGCATCGATCAACGACTGGAGGCCGCCACGCCACTCGCCCAGCGCGCTTCGGGCCGCGGACCAGACGGTGGGGTGGGATTCCGTCGTCTGGATTGCCATCGCGCCCAACAGGCAGCCACGCGCGAGCTCGGGACCCTCGATCAGCTTGGGTAGCGCCTCCACGTAGGCGTCGAGAGCCGCAAACGCCCCCGGGTCGGTGTCGGCGCGCGCGGCCTCGCCGGCGGCGACCAGCCCGGAGAAGAACCGCTCGACGGCCGCCGAGACGAGCGTCTCCTTCGACTCGAAGTGGTAGAAGAGCCCGCCCTTTGTCACCTCTGCCGCGCGGCAGATCTCGTCGAGGGACGTTGCCCCATAGCCGCGGTCGAGGAGGAGCGTGGTCGCTGCTCCGAGGATGCGCTCACGCGCGGAGTCGGGTGGTGGGGTCATCGCACGGCCACTGTACCGACTGGTCGGTCTAGTAGCAAGCCACAGGTCTGGGGCGACGCCAGCGGCGCTCAGCTCGATCCACGCAGGTCACGGAAGGCGCGCACCAGAGTCTCACGCGTGGATTCACCCCTGGCCGCGCGTCTGTGCTCGACGCCGTTGACGCGACCCCCAACTGACGCCATGACCGACGTCAAAAGATCGGCGGCTTGGACGTCCTGGCGTGAAGCTGACACGGCAACGAAGCCAGCGCGATGGCGCTATGCAGGACAAACTCGCGTGCGGCATTGACCCGGGCTGACGCCACGACTGACGGACCGGCGTGCAAAGGGCTCGCGCAACCTCGTGGACGTGAGGTCGACACCGACGCGGCGACCCGCGAGGCCAAGGCCGCAAAAAGCTGGCTATTGCAGGCAAAACGCATGGCGAGGGCCGGAATCGAACCGGCGACACCACGATTTTCAGTCGTGTGCTCTACCAACTGAGCTACCTCGCCGTGGCCAGGCGATGGTAGCGGCGGGCGGGCGCTAGAGACCAACCGCCACCGCCAGCGAGAGATACCCCGCGTAGAGCGCGACCAGTAGCGCCCCCTCGGCTCTGGAGAGTCCTCCGCGAGACGCCGTGACGGCACAGACGACCGCCGGCGAGGCGGCGGCCGCCGGCAGGTGGAGGTGCAAGGTGTCCGCGTCGAGCCGCAGCGGCTTGACGAGCGCGATGACGCCGGCGTTGAGACCCACGAAGTGCACGATGGTGCCCAGCACATTGGCCAGCGCCACGTCGCCGCGGGCCCGCCGCGCCGGTACGACCACGCGGGCGACCTCCTCGCCTTCGACGCTGGCCGCCACGACTGTGTTGCCGAGCAGGGTGCCGGAGACGTCGAAACGGGCAACCACGTCGCGCAGGCCACGGCCGAGCAGGTCGCCGCCGATGGTGAGGAGACCCAGGCCGCCGACGAGGCGCAGCAGCGGGCACGAGCGCTTGACGGGGTCCTCTGCGAGGAACGAGCGACCCGAGCGGGCCAGCCCGGCGAGGGCAAGAGCGAACCAGATCACGAGGGCGGCGCCTTCGATTCGCGAGATCCGCCCATCGGCCGCGAACGCCACGAGCGGAAGCGGTGACACCGCCGTCCAGGCCAGCGCGGCGAACGGCAGCCGCGTCCGGATCGGGGCGACGAGTGCGGCGAGGCCGGCCACGCCCAGGGCCAGGAAGGTCGTGCCCCCTAGGAAGGTCCCCGCGGCCGCCCCGCCCAGCCCGCGGGCGTTGGCGGCGATCCCGGCGGCCAGGTTCTCCAACTCGAAGCCGGAGACGACCGCCGTGAGGACGAAGCCCGACACGCCCAGCCGGCTCGCGACCGCCAGGACGCCATCGAAGAAGAGCTCCGCCCCGGCCACGACGAGCGCAATCCCGCCGGCGAGGGTCAGTAGGGCGGGCAGGTCCGACATGCCCGCCGGAGCATGGCAGCGCTACCCGCGGCGAACGCTTGGCTTTGGCGACATATATTGGGGCAGACGCGCCCAGGAGCGGCACGGCGCGCGCCTAACGCGCGCGCGGCGCGCGGAAAGTGACCTCAGGCCAGGCCCTCGGCCTCGAACTCGCGCAGGAAGCCCTCGAACAGGCGCCGGTGGCCCTCCTCGTCGTGGAGGATCTCGATCACCATGTCCTGGGTCACCAGGTCCTTGTCGTCGCAGAACTCGACGATCCGGTTGTAGTGCTCGATGGCGCCGGTCTCGGCCTCGATCACGCCCTTGATCACGTGGACGATGTCGGTCTGCTCCGAGGGCGGCTGCAGATAGGACTGCTCCGCCGAGAACTCCAGCGAGCCCGGGATCACCCCGTAGAGCTCCTTGACCCGCTCGCCGAACCGCTTGGCGTGACCGAGCTCCTCCGTGATGTCCTCCTCGAGCGACTCCTTGATCTCCTGGGCACGAACGCCGTCCGGGTTGATCGAGTTGGCCAGATAGCTCATAACCGTCTCGATCTCCATCCAGTACGCCCTGGTCAGGAGCTCGATGAGCTGCCGGCGCTCCTCCGACTTTTCGGGGCTGAGGATGCCCTGGCGTGGGGTGGTGGTGGGTGTGGCCATGTGTTGAAACATACCTCGGCGCCGGTGTCGGCAAACTGCTCGAGGTGGATGCAGAGCAGGTAGGCCGGGTCCCGGAGTCGCTCTGGAGGCGCATCCGGGCCGAGCCGGAGCGGGCGCCTGAGCACATCGCGCTGGCCGCCGCCGACCGCTTCGGCCCGCAGGCCGCGCGCTGGGTGCAGGTCGCGGGTCCCGGCCAGACGCCCGAGGGCCTGGCCAGCACCGCGCTCAAGAAGCACGTTCGGATGTCGCGGCTCGAGGGCGCGGCGCTGGGACTTGGCGGCTTCACCACGGCCGCCGCCGACCTGGTAGCGCTGGGCTGGATACAGAGCCGCATGGTCTTCTACATCGGGGCGGCCTACGGCTTCGACCCGACCCACCCGATGCGACCGGCCGAGCTGCTCGCGCTTACCGGCTTCTACAAGACCCCCGCCGAGGCCCGGCAGGCACTGGACGGGATCGGAAGGCACCTGGCGGTGGCGGCCGCGGAGCGGACGCTCTTCGGCGGTCGCGAGCGCACGGTGTACGAGCGCCTCCTCCGCTATGTCGGGAAACGCGTGACTCGGCACGCAGCGGGACGGCTGCTGCCGCTCTTGGCGGCGCCGATCGGGGCGGTGCAGAACTCGGCCGGCACCAAGGACCTCGGGTCGCGGGCCATCACCTATTACGGCGAAGATCCTCAGGCGCGGCCGTAGACGGGGATGCCGGCGCCCGAGGTCGGGGCGGAGTCGTCGGAGATCAGGAAACGCACGACCTTCGCGACCTGCTCCGGCGGAACCCACTTGGACCAGTCGGCGTCGGGGTCGGCCTCGCGGTTCGCCGGGGTGTCGATCACGCTCGGCAGGATCGCATTGCAACGCACTCCGGAGCCCTTGTACTCGGCGTCGAGCGCCTGCACGAAGGCGAGCACGCCGGCCTTGGAGGTGGCATATCCGGCCGCTCCGGAGAACGGCCGGAGGCCGGTGCGCGCCGACATGCCGACATAGGCTCCCCCGCCCCGCTCGACGAGTCGCGGCATGGCCGCGTGCGCCAGGTTGAACCCAGGCACCAGGTTCAGCCGCAGCATCCGCTCGAAGCCCTCGAGCTCCGTCTCGTGCACCTTGGTGCCCGCTGCGAAGCCCCCCACCAGATTGACCACCGCCTCCAGATCCTCCATCGCAGCGACCGCGTCGGACGCCTGCTCCGGGTCGAACAGGTCGGCCCGGACCAGCCGCACGAAGCCCAGTTGCGCTGCGATTCGTTCGCGCTCAGCCTCCACGATCCAGGTCGCGGTGACCTCGTAGCCGGAGGCGGATAGCTCCCGCAACACGGCCTCTCCCAGCGCACCCGTGCCCCCGGCGACCAGCACGCCCATGTCAGGCCCTCGCGCCGGGGGGCGACTCCATGAGCGTGCAGGCTATCCCGTCCGGAACCCGCTCTAGCGTGGCAGGCTCGATGGATCAAACCCAGCTGACCACCGCGAAGGTCTTTGTCCGCGACCTCGTCGACGGCCAGGAGGTCGATTCGGTCTTCTTCGTGCGCGAGCGCGCGCGCAAGGAGGCCCGCAGCGGGTCGCACTACATCCGGCTGCAGCTGGGGGACGTCACGGGCTCGTTGCCCGCCTTCATCTGGGACGACGTGGAGGACATGGAGCCGGATTGCGTACCCGGACGGGTGGTCCGTGCGGCCGGCCGCTACTCGGTGCACGAGCGCTACGGGCCCCAGCTCGTGGTCAAGGCGCTGCGCGCCGCGGCGGAAGCCGAGTACGACACCGCGGACCTTCACAAGGGGCCGTCCACGCCTGTGGAGCAGATGGCCGCCGACCTCGAGGCGCTGGTCGACACCGTCCAGCGCCCCCATCTGCGCGAGCTGCTGCGCCGGTTGCTCGGGCCGGACACGGAAGTCGGACGCCGGTGGCACGTCGCGCCGGCCGCCAAGTACTACCACCAGGCCTATCGCCACGGGCTGCTCGAGCATTGCCTCTCGGTCGCACAGGGCGTCAGCGCGATGGCGGCCAGATTCCCCGGAATCGATCGCGACATTGCGGTTACCGGAGCGCTGCTGCACGACGTCGGCAAGGTCGACGCCTACACGGCCTCGGACGATGCCATCGAGCTCACCGACCACGGCAAGTTGCTGGGCGAGATCTCGATCGGCTACTACCTGGTCCGGCGCGCCATCGAGTCGATCGACGGCTTCCCGCCGGAGGAGTCACAGGCCGTGCTCCACATCATTCTCAGTCACCACGGCCTTCTGGAGCACGGCAGCCCGGTAGCGCCGTGCACGCGCGAGGCCACGCTGGTCCACACGATCGACAAGCTCGGCGGAACGCTCGGAAGCTTCGACCGGCTCGAGAAGAGCCTGGCCGACGGGGAGCACTGGTCGGGGTTCGACCGCGGGATCTCGGGGTCGGCGTTCTTCGCTCCCCCCGCCGCCGAGGGCGGCGGGCGAGAGGCGGCCTAGCGCCGGCAAGCTGACGACGCGCCTCAGGGTGCAGGCCGCGGACCCCGCCGGGGACCGCTCCGGCGGGCCGCAGGTCGGGTTCCGGATCGTCCGTGGCGGGCTCGCCAGTCGTCGCAAATAGCGGGGGTGGCTTCCCCGGGGGAGGCCTCTCAGGGGCTTGCGGCTTATGCTCGTGACGCCCCCCATGGCCAAGGACACCGAGAAGCTCATACGCCAGCTGTCTCTGATCTCGTTCCTGATGGCCGAGCGGCGGCCGGTCTCCGCGCTCGAGATCAAGCAGGACGTGGAGGGCTACTCGCAGATGAACGACGAGGCCTTCGCGCGCCGCTTCTACGCCGACCGCGCAGAGCTCGAGGCGCTCGGCATCCAGCTCAAGGTCGACAAGCCGGCGGAGGGCTACTACGAGGCCGAGAACTACTCTCTGCCGCCCGAGAACTTCTATCTGCCCGCCATCGAGTTCACCAGCAAGGAGCTAGGCGCCCTGCGCGCGGCCCTGTCGCTGCTCGACGGCGAGTTCGCCTATGCGGAGCCCCTCCGGCTCGCGCTGCAGCAGCTCTCCTGGGGCAAGGCCTCGCCGCTCGACGCACCCGAGGAGCGGTCGGTAGCCCTCGCGGTGACGGCGAGCCCTGGCGGACGCGAGCTCTCGCAGCGCCTCTCGAAGCTCGAGACCGCGATCTTCAGGCGGAAGACGATCGTATTCGAGTACTACACGATCGGCCGAGACGCCCAGGAGACCCGCAAGGTGGATCCCTACCACCTCCTCTACCGAGGCGGGCAGTTCTACCTGATCGGCCACGCCCACGAGCGCGGCGACATCCGGGTCTTTCGCGTGTCCCGAATCCGCGGCAAGGTCGGCTACGCCTCCAAGGCGGAGCACGACTTCGCCCGTCCCGAGGAATTCGATCCCCGGGTCTACGCCGACCGCACCGACTGGCAGCTGGGCGATCCCGCGGGCACCGCCCGGATCTGGCTCTCGGAGCGCATCGACTGGCTGGCCCTGCGCCACTTCGGCGACGCCGGCCGGGTCACACCCGCCGAGGAGGGCGACGGCGTCGTCTTCGAGACCGATTACTCGGATTCGCGGCAGATCGTCTCCTGGGTGCTGGGACTCGGCCCGCGGGCGCGGATCATCGACCCGCCGGAGCTGGTCGCCGAGGTCGAGGAGCGGGTGGCCCTGATGGTCGAGCGCCACACCGGCGAGTTCGAGACGGCGGCCCCTAAGACGCGGCGGCGTGTCGGCACCCCGGAGGAAGAGGCGGACGAGAACGGCAAGGCCGAGTCGCCGATCCGCCCCGAGCGCTTTGCCCGACTGGTCACGCTGGCCGGGATCCTCATCGACGCGGCCCGCGACGCGCGCAAGCTCGACGTCGCAGACCTCTGCCAGCGCCTCCACCTCACAGAGCAGGAGCTGCAGCAGGACATCGACGTGCTGAACGTCGTGAACTTCGGCGGCGGCAGCTACGTGCTCTACGCGGAGGTGCAGGGCGACGTGATCGAGGTGGACCCGGAGCCATACGGCGACAACTTCGCCCGTCCGGCACGGCTGCTGCCGCTCGAGGCAAAGGCACTCGTGGCTGCGATCGACCTGCTGGGTGAGCATCTGCCCGAGGGGTCGCTGGAGCCTGCTCGCAAGAAGATCGTCAAGGCGCTGGGGCAGGACCCCGCGGAGGATGGACTCCATATCACGACCGCGAAGGGCGACGACTCTGAGATGGCGCGCGTCGTCAGCAGCGCCATCACCCGCCGGCGGCTCCTCGAGATCGAGCACTACAAGGAAGAACTCGACGAGTTCACCACCCGGCGGGTCGAGCCCTACATGCTGATGAACGGCCGCGAGGGCTGGTACGTCCACTCGTGGGACCCGGCCAAGGACCAGCCGCGCTCCTTCAGGCTCGACCGAATCCGCTCCGCCACCGTCCTGGACCAGAAGTTCGAGCCGCGGGAGGGCGTGGAGCCTGACGTGCAGGGCTGGCCGAGCACCGGGGAGGTGCCCGACTCGCGCGTCGCGCGGGTGTGGATCTCCCCTGACCGAGCCCGCTGGGCTCGGGAGGATCGGCGGGTGGTCCAGGAGCTCGGGGACGGCGCCGTGATCGTGGAGTTCCCCTACGCCGGTCACGACTACCTCGGGCGCGAGATCCTCAAGGAGGCGGGCGACGCGGTGGTGCTCGAGCCCGAGGCCGCGCGCCAGGCGGTCCTCGACGCCGCCGCGGAGCTGCCGGGCGCAGCCAAGTCCTGAGGCTTCGGTCTGGGAGAATCGCCGCCGGTGCTCGCCCCACGGCTCCCACACGTCGCGCTGGCCGGCGGCCTGGCGGCGGCCGGGACGCTTGTGGCTGCCTGGCATCGGCTCGTGCGGCGGCCGCTACCCAGGACGGAGGGCAGGCTGCGGGTCCAGGGCCTGGACGCTCCGCTCGAGATCGCACGCGATCGCTTCGGCGTTCCGCGGGTGACGGCGACGAGCGCCATCGACCTCTGCTTCGGCCACGGCTTCTGCCACGGCCAGGACCGGCTCTGGCAGCTGGAGCTGTACCGGCGCTTCGCGGCCGGGCGGATGTCCGAGTTCGCCGGCGAGGAGGGCCTCGAGACCGACGTCCTCATGCGCACGCTGGGGTTGCGCCGCGCGGCGGAGGCCGAGGTGGCCCGGCTCGACGCGCCGACCCGCTCGTATCTCACCGCCTACGGCCTTGGGGTGGACGCCGCCGTTGCCTCGGCCCGGGCCTTGCCGCTCGAGCTGCAGCTCCTGCGCCTTCAGCCGGAGCCCTGGACTCCCACGGATAGCCTCTCGGTCGGCAAGATCGTGGCGCTCGGCTTCTCGACGAACATGGAGACCGAGCTGTTCCGCTCGGAGCTCGTCCGCAAGGTCGGCGTGGAGCGAGCCGAGCGGCTGGAGCCCGCCTACCCGGGGGGCAATCCGCTCGTGGTGGGAGGGGAGTGGTCGGGCGACGCGCTCGCTCTCGCCGAGCAGCTGGGCCGCGTGCGCGAGGCGCTCGGGATCGGTCTCCAGCCGGCTGCCTCCAACAACTGGGCGGTGTCCGGCGAGCGCTCCATGACCGGTCGGCCGCTGCTCGCCAGTGACCCGCACATCGCCACGTCGATCCCGGACGTCTGGTACCAGATCGAGCTCTCGGCGCCGGGCATCGAGCTGTGGGGCGGCTCGATGCCGACCTTCCCCGGCATCGTCATCGGCCAGACCCCACACCTTGCGTGGGGCTTCACTAACGCGATGGCCGATGTCCAGGACCTGTTCGTCGAGCGCATCGCCGACGGCCACTACGAGTTCGAGGGCTCGCTGCAGCCGCTCACGGTCCACCGCGAGGAGATCCGCGTCCGTGGGCGACCCGAGCCCGAGCTGCTCGACGTGCAGGAGACTCACCACGGGCCGGTGATCACCGGGCCGCTCGGGGCGGAGGGCGACGAGCCCCTCGCCCTCGCCTGGACCGGGCTGCGCGAGCCGTTCTTCACCTCGCTGGGGATCGACATCGGCGGGATGCGGGGCGGCGAGGAGGCCGTCGAGGGCTTCTCTGAGTACTCGGTGCCGGTCATGAACATGGTCTGGGCGGACACCGGCGGGAACATCGGCTACAAGCTCGTCGGCAAGCTGCCCATCCGGCGCGGCGACTGTCCGGACCTGCCGAAGCCCGGCTGGACCGGCGGCCACGAGTGGGACGGCTACGTCCCCTACGACGAGCTCCCAGCACTCGTGAATCCGACGGCGGGGGTCATCGTTACGGCCAACAACCGCGTGGCGCCCGAGCACTACCCGCACCACATCACGAGCGAGTACCTCGACGGCTATAGGGCGGCGCGCATCGATCGACTGCTGGCCGAGCGCGAGCGCCACTCGCTCGAGGACTTCGGGCGCATCCAGACCGACCTCTACTCCATCCCGGGCGAGACGACCGCCCGCCGCCTGCTGGAGCTCGAGCCCCAGGACGAGCGAGAGGAGCGCGCCCACGACCTGCTGCGCGACTGGGACCACCGCCTCGACCCGGACAGCGAGGCGGCGTCCGTCTACAAGGCGTTCATCGTCCATTTCGCCCGCGAGGTATCGGAGGCCGCCATCGGGGACAGCGACTACGCCGAGCGCTGGCGCTCCAAGTCGCTCCTCGGCTTCACCGCCATGACCTCCTCGCCGTGGCGCTTCCACGCCCACCTGCTCGACCTCTGGGAGGAGGCGGACCCGCAGCTCGTGGGCGGACGCTCCTGGGAGGCGCTCGTGCGCCACTCGCTTCGTGCGGCGATGGACGAGCTCGAGCGGGAACACCCCGACCGGCGCTGGGGCGCCGTGCACGGGCTGCGCTTCCCGCATGCCCTCGGCGAGGGCCGCGGGCGCGTCTCACGCCTACTCGCCCGCCTCCTGTCGCGCCGCCTGCGGGCCGGGGGCGGTCAGGAGACCGTCTCGCAGATCGGCTTCGTCCCTCACCGCGGCGACTACACGGGCTCCTGGGCTCCCTCTTACCGGCTGCTCGCGGACGTGGGTCGGCCCGGCCGTTCGCGCTGGCAGCACATGACGGGACAGTCGGGGCATCCCGGCAGCCGCCATTACGACGATCTGCTGGAGGATTGGCTGGAGGGCGGTTCGAATCCAAGTCGCCAGTCGCCAGTTTCCAGTCTCCGGCTCGAGCCTGCCTGATGCCCTCTCGCCGGGATCAGATCAAGATGAGCGACGACGAGGTGGCCGCTTTCCTCGTCGAGCAGATGGTGATGCAGTGCGCGACGATCGGGCCTCAGGGTCTTCCTCACATGGTGGCCCTCTGGTACGTCCCGGACGGAATCGAGTTGCGCGGCTGGACCTACGCCAAGTCACAGAAGGCGAAGAACCTTGAGCGCGCCCCGCGCGCAACGCTGGGAATCGCGGACGGCGTCCAGTACCACGAGCTCCGCGGCGTGATGCTGGAGTGTGACGTGGAGCTGGAGCGTGAGCCCGAACGGGTCGCCGAGTACGGGTTCGCGCTCGTGGACCGTTACGCGGAGGGCTCCCCCGAGGCTAAAGAGGCGTTCCGTGAGCAGGCGCGAAAGCGCGTAGGCCTCCACTTCCTTCCCAAACGACTGGTCAGCTGGGACCACCGCAAGCTCGGGGGCGTGTACTGATGCAGGGCTTGAAGGGGCTGATCCTCTCCGGCGGACGGGGTACCCGACTGCGGCCGATCACCCATACGAGCGCCAAGCAGCTCGTCCCGGTGGCCAACAAGCCGGTGCTCTTCTACGGGCTCGAGGCGATGGCAGCGGCGGGCATCCGCGATGTCGGAGTCATCATCGCGCCCGAGACCGGGGAAGAGATCCGTACCGCTGCCGGCAACGGCTCCGGCTTCGGGCTGGACATCACCTACATCGAGCAGGACGAGCCGGCTGGGCTGGCCCACGCCGTGCTCACGGCCGAGGGCTTCCTCGGCAACTCGCCATTCGTCATGTACCTCGGCGACAACCTCCTGCGCGACGGGATCACCGACCTGGTCGAGACGTTCCGCTCCGAGGCGCCCGACGCACTGATCCTCCTTACGCCAGTGCCCGATCCCGAGCAATACGGCGTGGCCGAGCTGGACAACGGCCGCGTGGCCCGGCTGGTCGAGAAACCGAAGGAGCCGCAGAGCGATCTGGCGCTCGTCGGTGTGTACATGTTCACCCCCGCCATCTTCGACGCGGCCCGCTCGATCGAGCCGTCCTGGCGAAACGAGCTCGAGATCACCGACGCCATCCAGACGCTCGTCGACCGCGGCCTGCGAGTCGACCCCCACATCGTCCACGGCTGGTGGAAGGACACCGGCCAGGTGCAGGACATACTAGAGGCGAACAGGCTGATCCTCGACGACCTGAGCGAGCACGTGGACGGCGAGCTGGTGGAGTCGCGTGTGGAGGGCCGGGTCGTGATCGAGAAGGGCGCCCGGCTGGAGCGCTCGACGGTCCGCGGCCCGGCGATCGTGGGCAGCGGCAGCCGCATCACCGACGCCTTCGTCGGCCCCTATACCGCGATCGGCCGCGAGGTCGAGATAACGGGGGCCGAGCTGGAGCATTCGATCGTGCTCTCAGGCTCCGCGATCCGCCACCTCGAGTACCGCATCGAGGCGAGCCTGATCGGCAAGAACGTCGCGATCAAGCGCGGCCCTGCCCTGCCAAAGGCGTACCGCTTCGTGGTCGGCGACAACGCCGACGTGCAGATCCTCTGAGCCGGCGCGCGAGGGCCGACGACCGGGCGCTGCCGCTCCGGCACCGGCCCCTCCGCCGCTACCACAACGTGGCGGTGAGCAGGCTCCGTCTGCAAGGCTGACCCGATGAAGATCCTCGTCTGCGGCGCGGGCGCCATGCTCGGCCGCGAGCTCCTGCCCCGGGAGCGGGACCTAGAGCGCTACCTCGGCGAGCGGGAGGCGCCGGCGGCATGAAGCTGCTGGTGACCGGCGCCTGCGGCTTCATCGGGTCCTCCTACGTGCGGCTGGCCGGCGAGGAGCACGAGGTGGTCGTGCTCGACAAGCTGACGTACGCGGGGCGACAGGAGAACCTCGAGGGGCTCGACGTCCAGCTCGTGGTAGGTGCGATCGAAGACCCCGGAACGGTCCGCGAGGCCATGGAGGGGTGCGAAGCGGTCGTCAACTTCGCGGCCGAGTCGCACGTGGACCGATCCATCTCGGATCAGGAGGCCTTCGCCCGCACGCACGTGATCGGCACGAGCGTGCTGCTGGACGCCGCCCGCGAGCTCGGCGTCGGCCGGTACATCCAGGTGTCGACCGACGAGGTTTACGGCTCGATCGAGTCGGGCTCCTTCACCGAGGGCTCTCCGCTCGATCCGTCCTCCCCGTACTCGGCCACCAAGGCCGCGGGCGACCTGCTGGTCTCGGCCCACGCCCACACCTACGGCATCGAAGCGCTGATCTGCCGCGGCTCCAACAACTACGGGCCGCGCCAATACCCGGAGAAGCTGATGCCGCTGATGATTCTGAACGCGCTGAATGGCGACCGGCTGCCGGTGTACGGCGACGGTCGCAACGTCCGCAACTGGCTCTACGTGGAGGACTTCTGCCGGGCGATCCACACGGTGCTGCTCCAGGGACGCCCCGGCGAGGCGTACAACGCAGGCGGGCCCGACGAGCTGGAGAACATCGAGGTGGTCCAGCGGATACTTGCGCTGACGGGCCGCGACGAGTCGCTGATCGATTACGTCGAGGACCGGCTCGGCCACGACCGCCGCTACTCGCTGGCATCCGACAAGCTGCGCTCCGAGCTCGGCTGGCAGCCCGTGATCCGGTTTGCGGAGGGTCTGGAGCGCACGTTGCAGTGGTACCGCGACAACGAATGGTGGTGGGGCCCGATCAGGAGCGGCGCGTACCGCGACTACTACGAGAAGCAGTACGGCCGCTCGTTGTCGCGGTAAATGCCTGTCCCGCCGCGACGGCTCACTTGCCGATCCGCTAGAAGGAGTGCGTGGCTCGGCTGCCTCGCCGCATACTGCCGATCCTTGCCGCGATCTGCGCCGGGCTCGCCGCCGCCACGGCGGTGCGCGCCACGGTGGGCGGCCCGCCGGACCCCGCTCCGCCCCCGCCGGCGCCCGCTCCGCCCACCATCGAGCCGCCGGCGGTGGAGCGGGTCTTCCCACCGATCCACTGGCATCGCTGCCGATCGGTCGGGAAGCCGTGGGCGGGACGGCTCGTGCGAGGGACGAGGCTACCCCGCGAGGGACAGGACTTCTTCACCTGGGATCCGGCCAAGAAGCGGACGCCCAACCGCTGGTGGCGCCGCTACGCCTGCGAGTTCACGATCCGCAAGCTCCTGCGCGTGCTCAGGGGCTACCGCCGGGAGTTCCCGGACGCCCCGCGGGGAGGAATCGGCGACCTCAGTCGTCCCGGCGGCGGCAGGTTCGGCAAGCGCTTCGGCGGTCTCGGCCACGCCTCGCACCAGAACGGCGTCGACGTCGACGTCTACTACGCCCGGCTTGACGGGATGGAGCGAGCGCCGCGGAGGGTCGACCAGATCGACCGCGAGCTCGCCCAGGAGCTGGTGGACCGCTTCGTTCGCGCCGGCGCCAGCTACGTCTTCGTGGGGCCGCTCACGGGGCTCACCGGCCCACGCAAGGTGGTGCAGAAGCTCAGCCACCATGACAACCACGTGCACGTTCGCTTCCGGGTCCCGCGGAGCAGGCGCCGCTGAGAGCCGTCGTCGTCGAGGGTCCGTGACCGCCGCTCAGCTCGCGCAGCCGGCCGGGGAGCCCCGGAGCGGTCGGTAGCCTGGAAGAGGTGTTCAAGGACACCGCGCCCGCGCTTGAGCTGCGCGGCCTCACCAAGCGATACGACGACGGCACTCTCGCGCTCGAGAACTTCGACATCGAGATCTCAGCGGGCTCGTTCTTCGGCCTGCTGGGCCCCAACGGGGCCGGCAAGACCACCCTCATCTCCGCGGTCTGCAACCTGATCCGGGTGACTTCCGGAGACGTGCTCGTGTTCGGGGAGCCGGCGGACACGCTGCTCGCGAGGTCTTGGATCGGGCTCGCGGAGCAGGACATCAACCTCGACCGCTTCCTGACGGTGCGCGAGACGCTGGTCTACCACGGTGGCTACTTCGGCATGTCCGGCGAGGAGGCCGACGCGCGCGCCGAGGAGATGATCGACGTCTTCGGCCTCACGGCCAAGCGCGACGTGCGCGCTCCCCGGCTCTCAGGGGGCCAGCGCCGGCGCCTTTTGCTCGCCCGTGCCCTGATGCACCGCCCCCGTCTCGTGATCCTGGACGAGCCGACCGCGGGGGTGGACTTCGAGCTGCGCCTGGAGCTGTGGCGCTACATCCGGCAGCTGCACAGCGAGGGCACGACCATCCTGCTGACCACGCACTACCTCGATGAGGCCGAAGAGCTCTGCGAGGAGATCGCCCTCATCCGGGGCGGCCGGCTGATCGCCCGGGACACGGCCGAGGGGCTGCGCGACGACTTCGGGGTCAACCGACTGACCGACGTCTACATGAAGGCGATGGAGGTCTCGTGAGCGGGGCGACGGGGCTGATGTGGCTGTCGAAGCGCGAGACGCTTCGCGTGTCGAAGCTCTGGACCCAGACCATCCTCGCGCCGGTGATCAGCTCGATCCTCTTCATCCTGGTCTTCGGCCTCTCGCTGGGCGGCCGGATCAAGCAGGTCGCCGACGTGGACTACGAGGTATTCATCGTGCCCGGCCTGATCACGATGGCGATGGTGCAGGCCGCGTACTCGAACAACGCCGCGACGATCTTCCAGGCGCGCTTCGACCGCTACGTGAACGACGTGCTCTCGGCCCCGATGCACGCCTGGCAGATGACGCTCGGGTTCACCGTGGGCGGCGTGTTCCGGGCGCTGGCCATCGGGGGATCCCTCCTCGTCCTGGCCGTCCCGCTCGTGGGCGTGCCGGTGGAGCGGCCGATTGCGCTGGTCGTCGCCGTCGCGCTGGGACTGGTGCTGTTCAGCGCCCTGGGGCTGGTGGCCGGGATCTACGCGGAGGCATGGGACCACACGACCTTCATCCAGAACATCGTGATCCTGCCGCTGGCCTTCGTCGGCGGCGTCTTCTATTCGGTCGACGTCCTCCCTTCGCCCTGGCACGAGCTATCGCACTTCAATCCGATCTTCTACCTGGTGAGCGGCCTCCGCTACGGGTTCCTCGGCGAGAGCGACGTGAGCGTCTGGCTGTCGCTCGGGGTGACCGCGGCGCTAGCCGTCCCCGCCTATCTGTGGGCGCAGTACCTGTTCAGCAGCGGCAGGCGCTTGAAGCCTTAGAGGCGCGCATCACGGGCTGCCGCAAGTGTCCGCGGCTCGTCGCGTGGCGGGAACGGGTGGCCCGAGAGAAGCGCGCCGCGTACCGGGACGAAGAGTACTGGGGCCGTCCGGTACCCGGCTTCGGCGACCATCGGGCCTGCGTCTACGTGCTCGGCCTGGCGCCCGCGGCGCACGGCGGCAACCGCACCGGGCGCGTGTTCACCGGCGACCGCTCGGGTGACTGGCTGTTCGCGTCGCTGTACCGCACGGGCTTTGCGAACCAGCCCACCTCCCGCGGCAGGGGCGACGGGCTGCGGCTCGAGGGCGCCTTCATCGCCGCCGCCGTGCGCTGCGCCCCGCCCGCGAACCGGCCGCTGCCCGAGGAGCGCGACAACTGCCTCCCCTACGCAGCCGGCGAGCTCGAGCTGATTCGCCCCCGGGTCGTCGTGTGCCTGGGGGCCTTCGCCTGGGACGCGGCCTGCCACCTGATGGGCGTGCGGCCGAGGCCCCGCTTCGGCCACGGTGCCGAGCATTCGCCGGAAGATGGCCCGATCCTGCTCGGCACCTACCACCCCAGCCAGCAGAACACCTTCACTGGCAAGCTGACCGAGCCGATGATGGATGCGATCTTCCGACGGGCCCGGGAACTGGCCGGCTAGGCTCGGCGCAGAGTCCGGCTAAGGTTCGGGCGCAGCCTTACCGTTCGAGCGTCTGCCGGCCCCGTAGCCGCGGGACGCGGCCGCACCGCGCGGTACGCTGAGGGGTCGCGTGTCTTCAGACCCCTTCGCCTCGTTCACCCGGCAGGTTCGTGATTGGTTCGGCCGCTCCTTCGAGCGGCCCACGGCCGCTCAAGAGCAGGCCTGGCCGGCGATCGCCGGCGGTGAGAACGTGCTCGTCTCGGCTCCAACGGGCTCCGGCAAGACGCTTGCGGCGTTCCTGTGGGGCCTCGACCGCCTGGTGGCCGAACCGAGTGAGTCGCGGCGAACGAGGCTCGTCTACGTCTCCCCGCTGAAGGCCCTCTCCTACGACATCGAGAAGAACCTCCGCGCCCCGCTGAAGGGCATCGGCTTGCAGGATGACTCCTCCCGGAGCATCCCTCGGCGGCACATCGAGGTGGCGATCCGGACGGGCGACACGCCTCAGAAGGAGCGTCAGTCGATGCTCCGCAAGCCGCCGGACGTCCTCATCACGACGCCCGAGTCCCTCTACCTGATGCTGACCTCGCGCGCGCGCGAGTTCCTGGTGGACGCGGAATGGGTGATCGTCGACGAGATCCATGCCGTGGCCCAGACCAAGCGCGGCGCTCACCTCGCCCTGACGCTGGAGCGACTCGAGCACCTTGCGGATCGGCCGCTCCAGCGGATCGGTCTGTCGGCCACCCAGCGGCCGCTGGAGGAGGTGGGGCGCTTCCTGGTCGGCACCGGTCGCGACTGCCGCATCGTCGATACGGGCATCCGCAAGCCCCTCGACCTCAAGATCCAGGTGCCGGTGGAGGACATGAAGGAGCCCGACGCGCACGACGTCACCGATCCCGCCGTCGGCGGAATGGGCACGGCGGCCGGTGGTGGGGACCTGGTCGGAGCGGGGGCCGGCGAACGGCCGGCGACGCAGCGTTCGATCTGGCCCGCGATCTATCCGGAGCTCCTCGAGCTGGTCCAGCAGCACCGCTCGACGATCATCTTCGTCAACAGCCGCCGCGGCGCCGAGCGACTGGCCGTGCGGCTGAACGAGCTTGCGGGCGAAGACGGAGAGCCCGGCCAGATCGCCCGCGCCCACCACGGCTCCCTTGCCCGCGAGGAGCGGCTGGTGGTCGAGGACCAGCTCAAGTCCGGCGAGCTTCCCTGCCTGGTGGCCACGAGCTCGCTCGAGCTGGGCATCGACATGGGCGCCGTGGACCTCGTGCTCCAGGTGGAGTCGCCCAAGTCCGTGACGGCGGGGCTCCAGCGCATCGGCCGCGCCGGTCATGGCGTCGGCGAGACCTCGAAGGGGCGGATCTTCCCCAAGTTCCGGGCCGACCTGCTCGAGTGCGCCGTCGTCGCGCGGCGGATGCGGGGGGGCGACATCGAGCAGACCGTGGTACCGCGCAACCCGCTCGACGTTCTGGCCCAGCAGATAGTGGCCATGACAGCCCCGGGCGACGAGTGGAAGGTCCCCGAGCTCCACGAGCTCGTCCGGCGCGCCTACCCGTTCGCGGAGGTCTCCCGAGAGCTGCTCGACAGCGTGCTCGACATGCTCGACGGCCGCTATCCCTCCGAGGAGTTCGCCGAGCTGCGGCCGCGGATCGTCTGGGATCGGGTCGCGGACACGATCCGCGCGCGCCGCGGAGCGCGCCAGCTGGCGGTCACCAACGCCGGCACGATCCCCGACCGCGGCCTCTACGGCGTGCACCTGCCGGACGGCCGCCGGGTAGGCGAGCTGGACGAGGAGATGGTCTACGAGGCGCGCCCAGGTCAGACCTTCCTGCTCGGCGCCACCACGTGGCGGATCGAGGAGATCACCCGCGACCGGGTGATCGTCAGCCCCGCGCCCGGCGTGCCCGGGGCGGTCCCATTCTGGCGCGGCGATGGCGTGGGCCGGCCCGTCGAGCTCGGCAAGGCGATCGGGGCGTTCGCCCGCGAGGCGGTGGACCGCGAGCCCAAGGAGCTGGCCGGCGAATACGACCTCGACGATCGCGCGGCGGGCAACCTGGTCTCCTTCCTCCGCGAGCAGCGGGAGGCGACCCGGGTGATCCCCAGCGACCGCACGATCGTGGTCGAGCGCTTCCGCGACGAGATCGGGGACTGGCGGCTGTGCGTGCTCTCGCCTTACGGCGGCCGGGTGCACGCGGCCTGGGCGCTGGCCCTGTCGGCGCGCGTACGGGACGACTTCGGCCTCGAGTCGGACGCCATCTGGTCCGACGACGGGATCATCGTCCACCTTCCGGACGCCGACGACCCGCCCTCGCCGGACCTCGTGCTGGTGGAGCCCGAGGTAATCGAGGAGCACGTGGTTCGGGAGCTGTTCGGCTCGGCCCTCTTCGGGGCCCGCTTCCGCGAGAACGCTGCCCGCTCCCTGCTCCTGCCCCGCGCCTACCCCGGCAAGCGCACCCCACTCTGGCAGCAGCGGCTCAAGGCGCAGTCGCTGCTGCAGGTCGCCAAACGATACGGGCAGTTTCCCGTGGTGCTCGAGACCTACCGCGAGTGCCTGCGCGACGTGTTCGACCTGCCAGGCCTCCAGCAGCTCCTGCGCGGGCTGCATACCCGTGAGCTCTCGCTCGTGGAGGTGGAGACCCAGCGTGCCTCGCCCTTCGCCTCGTCGCTGCTCTTCGACTATGTCGCGACCTACATGTATGAGGGCGATACGCCGAACGCGGAGCGGCGAGCGGCGGCCTTGTCGCTCGACCGCGAGCTGCTGCGTGAGCTGCTCGGGCAAGAGGAGCTGCGCGACCTGATCGATCCGGGCGCGCTGGAGGAGGTCGAGGCGGACCTACAGCGGCGAAGCGACCGTACGCGCGCCGCCAACGCCGACGACCTGCACGACGTACTCCGCGCGCTGGGCGACCTGACCGTCGAGGAGGCCCAGGAGCGCTGCCTCGAGGCGGTCTCAGCTCGACGCATGCTTGTGGAGCTTGGTAGGCAGCGCCGGGGAGCGTCCATCCGAATAGCGGGACAGGAGCGCTGGATCGCCGCGGAGGATGCCGGGCTCTATCGCGACGCGCTCGGCGCCGTGCCGCCGGGCGGGCTGCCGCAGGCCTTCCTGGAGGAGGTGGAGGAGCCGCTCGCTCGGCTGGTGAGGCGCTTTGCCCGCACTCACGGGCCGTTCACGACCCGCCAGCTCGGCGATCGCTATCCGGTGGACGCCGGCCCGGTTCTGCGCGAGCTGGAGGCCGCGGGCCAGCTGGTGCGGGGCGAGCTGCGACCCGGCGGATCCGCGCGTGAATGGTGCGACCCCGACGTGCTCCGGCGCCTGCGCCGCGCCTCGCTCGCGACGCTGCGCAAGGAGGTCGAGCCCGCCGAGCAGCGAGCGCTCGCCCGTTTCCAGCCCGCCTGGCAGGGGGTGGACGCGGCTCCTCCGGGCGCCGCCGGCGTGGACCGGCTGCGCGAGATCCTCATTCCGCTCCAGGGAATGGCTCTGGCGCCAGAGACATGGGAGCGAGACGTGCTTCCGCGTCGTGTGGGTGCCTACTCCCAGTCCTGGATGGACCAGCTCTGCGCCAGCGGCGAGCTGGTTTGGGTCGGCGCCGGCTCGCTGGGACGTAGCTCCGGCCGCGTTGCGCTCTACTTTCGCGAGGACGCCCGCTGGCTCGGCCCGCCGGCGAACAAGGGGGAGCCGCCCTCCGAGCGGCTCCATGACGCGCTCCGTGAGCGGCTCGCAACCGGCGCGGCCTTCTGGGCGGACCTGGTGGCCGACCTCGAAGAGGTGGAGCCGCTAGAGCTCCAGGAGGCGCTGTGGGACCTGGTCTGGGCCGGAGAGGCCACGAACGATGCCTTCGCCCCGTTGCGCGCTCCGCGCCTCACCCTCGCACGCCGCGATCGCCAGGCGGGCAGGCGCTTCGCGCGCCGGCGCCGCCCCAGCGCGCCGCAGGTGCAGGGGCGCTGGTCGCTGACCGCGCAGCTCTTCGCCGGTGCTCCCGCCCACGGGCCGCGCATGAGGGCGCTGTCGGAGGTGCTGTTGGAGCGCTACGGGATCGTGACCCGGGAAACGGTCCTGGCCGAGGCCGTCCCCGGCGGCTTCTCCGCGCTCTACGGTGAGCTCTCCAACCTTGAGACCCTGGGCACGGCCAGGCGCGGCTACTTCGTAGAGGGGCTCGGCGGCGCTCAGTTCGCGCTCCCCGCCGCGATCGAGCGGCTGCGCGGCCTGCGCTCCGACGAGCCGGCCGGCGCGCTTGTTCTCGCGGCCACCGATCCCGCGAATCCGTACGGGGCGTCCCTCCCCTGGCCCAAGCGGGAGGAGGGCCGCCGGCCGGCGCGCGTACCCGGGGCCTACGTCCTGACCCTCGACGCCGAGCCCGCCCTGTACGTCGAGCGCGGCGGCAAGGGATTGCTGCCGCTCAGGGAGCCGGTGGAGCTGGAGGCGCCCTGGTTGCGCGATGCGTTGGAGGCGCTCGCCGACGAGGTTCGCCGCGGGCGGCTAGGGCGGCTCGGAGTGGAGCGCTTCGACGGCGAGCCCGTGATCGGCTCCCCGGTGGGCGAGCTGCTGATCGAGCTCGGCTTCCGCCAGGGACCTCGAAGACTGACGCTGAGCGCCTAGCGCGTAGCCCGGGGGCGCGGTGTCGCCTCGGCAATACCGTCCTGCCCCGACCCCATAGAGCTACTGGCTAAAGGGGCCAGCAGCCCCACAACCCAGGACGCTTGCGATCAGGCCCCTACCCAGCCGCTGTTCGCCCGGCCCGCCGCGCGCGGCCGGTTCAATCCCACCTGGTGGGGAGGCAGCCCCGAGGAGCAGCCCCCTAGTCCCCGAGCACGGCGATCAGCGGCGCGTGGTCTGACGGCTTCGGCCCCTTGCGGAAGCCGCGGTCGATCCCGCACGAGCGCAGGCGCGAAGCGACCGGCGGCGACAGCAGGAAGGCGTCGATGCGCAGTCCGAGCTTCTTGTGGAAGTGGCCTGCGCGGTAGTCCCACCAGGTGAAGCCGGGCTCATCGGGCTCGAGCGCGCGAAAGGCATCCACCGTGCCGGCCTCGAGTAGCGCACGGAAGCGCTCCCGCTCCGGCTCCGTGACGTGTGTTGCGCCGACGAAGGCGCCCGGGTCGTACACATCGAGATCGGTCGGGCAGACGTTGAAGTCACCCGCGACGACGAGCGGGCAGGTGGTCAGCTCATGGATCCGCCGGGCCGCCGTCTCGAGGAAGCGCAGCTTGTCCTCGTAGAAGGGCGTCCCGACGGCCCGACCGTTTGGAACGTAGATGGACACGGCGCGCAGCCCGCTGACGCTCGCCTCGATCCAACGAGCCTCGTCGACCGTCGGCGCGCCGGCCAAGCCGATGCAGACGTCCGCCAGCTCCATGTCGTCACGGGCCACGAGCGCCACCCCGGCCCAGCGGCCGGCGCTGTGGTGGACGGCATGGTAGCCGGCGGCGTTCAGGTCGAGCTCCGGGAAGGCGTCCTGCGCCGTCTTCGTCTCCTGCAGGAAAAGCAGGTCCGGTCGGTGCGCCTCGAGCAGCTCCAGGACTCGCGGCATGCGCGGCTTCAGTGAGTTCACGTTCCAGGTGACGAGCTTCACCTCAGCGGCAGCCTAGATGCGTACCCTCGCTGCTGATGCCGGAGGGAGACACCATCCATGCAGCCGCGCGCCGCATCGGCGAGGCCCTGGTCGGAAAGGAGGTCCTGGCTATCGAGGCGCCGCAGCCCAGGCACGCCCTCGACCGCTGGCCGGAGCGGCTCGCCGGCCGGGCCGTCCAAGCCGTCGATGCGCGCGGTAAGCACCTCTTCCTGCGCTTCGACGGCGGGCTGGCGCTGCACTCCCACCTGCGCATGACCGGCCGTTGGGACGTGTACCGGCCCGGCGAGCGCTGGGCGCGCTCGCCTCGCCGGGCCTGGCTCGTGATCCGCACACGGGAGCACGAGGTCGTGCAGTTCGACGGGCCCGTGCTCGAGCTGATGACCGAAGGGCGCACGCGTTTCGACCGGCGGCTCACCGGTCTGGGCGGCGACCTGCTCGCCGGGGACTTCGACGAGCGGGTGCTCCTGGGCCGCCTGCGCCAGGACGATCCAACTCGAGCGATCGGCGACGCCCTGCTCGACCAGCGCAACGTAGCCGGGATCGGGAACGTGTGGAAGTCGGAGGCCTGCTTCATCGCCGGGCTCGACCCCTGGCGCCCGCTTCGCGAGGTCTCCGACGAGGAGGCGCTGGGGGTCGTGCGGGCGGCCCGCTCCCGCATGCTCGAGTCCGCCGAGCGGGGCGGGCACGTACCCCAGCGCCTCGTCTTCCAGCGTAGTGGCCTGCCCTGTCCTCGCTGCGGCGAGCGGATCCGTTCGCGCGGGCAGGGTGACGACAACCGGACGACCTATTGGTGCTCGGGCTGTCAGCGGTGAAGCGCGTGGGTCACAAGGGCGCCGACCACGTCGCGCCGGGCAACACCATCGCCAGCTTCGAGGCGGCGCTGGATCACGGCGTGGACATGATCGAGTTCGATGTCCTTCGCGCGCGTGATGAGCGACTGGTGCTGGCCCACGACTGGGAGGACGCGGATGGCCGCGACTGCCTCAGCCTCGAGGAAGGCCTCGACCACTTCGCCAGCGAGGCGTACGCGGACGTCGAGCTCGACGTGGACCTGAAGCTTCCCGGCTACGAGCTGCAGGTCGTTGAGGGACTCCTGGAGCGGCGGCTCGCGGATCGCGCGCTCGTCTCGACCACCTATCTCGAGAGCCTCGAGCGGCTGGGGGAGCTCGCCTCCGGCCTGCGTCGCGGCTGGTCGGTGCCGCGCGCAAAGCGCGACTACACGCGCAGCGTGCTCGCCGTGCCCGCTTACGCGCTGCTGCGCTGGTGGCGGGCCCGCCTGCCGGGCCGAGCCGCGCGCCTGATTGCGGCGGGCGGGTGCGAGGCGGTGATGGCCCACCGCCTGCTGGTGAGTTCCAAGCTCGTGTCCTCGATCCATCGGGCGGGCGGCCAGCTCTACGTCTGGACCGTGGACGACGCCGCCCGTATCGCCACGCTCGAGGCGCTTGGCGTCGACGGGGTCATCACTAACGACCCGCGCCTGTTCGACCAGAGCTAGCTGACGGTTCGACCGGAGCTAACTGACGGTGCGGGTCGCGCGCGAGCCCCCGTCGCCTTCATCGACTCCGACGGCTCCGGCGCGGGTCACGCGCGTCGCGCTTCGCACCACCCTGCCGCCGTTCAGCCACTCCAGCTCGGCGAGCCCGCGTATCGGGAACCGGGTGCCGCCCACCGGGTTGTCGAACTGGAAGGTCCAACCGGCCTGCCTGTAGAGGTATTGCGCGGAGCCGGCGTCCAGCCAGGGAGAGGATGCAACCCCCTCCACAGGCACCCAGGCATTGCGCCAAGGTGAGCACCACTGGGCGGTGAAGCGCACTCGCATCCGGCTGCGGCTCCCGTCGCCCGGAAGACTCGCGCGCATTCCCACGGCATTCGGGCTATACGTGAGCGTGAGCGTGACGCTCCTCGAGGACCGCGGAGACTCCGGCGGCGCCGCGGGCGATTTCGGCGACGCCTTCGACGACTTCACCGGCTCCCTGGCCGCATCCGGCCAGCTGGCGCTCCGCGCGCTCGGGATCGCCCTCCCGCTGTCCCTGCTCCGGCTGGTGGGCTTCGGGACGGCGCGTGCCGTGCTCAGGCGGCGGCGCGAGTCCGGCCTCGTCTAGCGGCAGGCGAACCTAGACGACCTCGCGCTCCACAGCCACCGAGAAGCCCTGCTCCCGCGCCGCCTCTACGATCTCGCGGCCATGGGCGTGACCGCGGGTCTGGAGCACGAGCTTGATCGCGGTCTCGCGCACGTGCAGCTCGATCCCGTCCCGTAGGTGCTCTACGTCCACGACGTTGGCGCCGTGCTCCGCCACCAGGCGGAGCAGCCCCGCCAGGGCGCCCGGGCGGTCGGGCACCACGGTGCCGATCACCATCCGGCGCCCGGCGGCGGTCTCACCCATTCGGATGCACTCGGAGAGCAGCGAGGCGTCCACGTTCCCGCCGGAGAGCACCGCGCAAACCGCCCCCTTCGCCGGCGGCGGCACGTGGCCGTGCATAAGCGCGGCGACCCCGACCGCTCCGGCCCCCTCCACCACGAGCTTCGAGCGCTCCAGCAGCAGCACCATCGCCTCCGCAACCTCGTCGTCGGAGACCGTCACGACGTCATCGAGATGGCGCTCCACGAGCGGGAGGGTCAGGTTGCCGGGACGCTTGACGGCGATCCCGTCACAGATCGTGTTCGCGGAGCGGGCGCCGACCGGACGGTGCGCCTCGATCGACGCCGGGTAGGGCGCACACGCCTCGGCCTGCACTCCGACCACCCGTGCCCGGCCGGCCAGCGCGATCGCGATACCGCTCGCCAGCCCGCCGCCTCCAAGCGGGACGACCACCAGACGCACATCGGGGCCCTGCTGCCCGATCTCGAGACCCACCGTCCCCTGACCCGCCACGACGCTGGGATGGTCGAAGGCGTGAATCAGCGTTCGGCCTTCCTCTTCCGCCACGCGGCTGGCCTCCTCGCCGGCCTCGTCGAAGGTCCCCTCGACGAGGCGCACCTCGCCGCCGTACTCGCGCACGGCCGCGACCTTGGCCAGAGGGGCGTCCGCCGGCATCAGCAGGATCGCCTGCGCCCCGGCCCCCCGGGCGGCGAACGCCACGGCCTGCGCGTGGTTCCCCGCGCTGGCCGCCACCACCCCCGCCTCGAGCTCCGCGCGCGTCAACCCCGCGATCATATTGAGAGCGCCCCTGACCTTGAACGAGCCGGTCAGCTGGAGGCTCTCGGCCTTCAGCAGCGCTCGCGTGCCCACGCGGCGTGACAGCTCCCCGGCGGAGAGAAGCGGCGTCTCGCGCACCCGGCCGGCCAGCGCACCGGCCGCGTCATCGACGTCCCGTTCGGTGACGGTCGAGCCGGCAACAGCCATCCCGTGCAAGATTATGCGCCGTATGCCTAGCGGGGAGGAGACGGCGGCGCTCCTTGCAAGGACCGAGGTGTTCGGTGAGCTGTCGCAGCCCGAGCTCGACGAGGTCGCCCAGGTGGCCGTGCCGCGCAGCTGGGAGAGAGGGGAGGTCATCTTCCGCGAGGGCGATCCGGGGGACACCTGCTACCTGATCAAGAGCGGCGCAGTGATCCTGACTCGCGAGCACCAGGACGGCCGGATGATCGCCCTCGCCGAGCTTCGCGGCGGCGGCATGTTCGGCGAACTCGCGATGTTCCGGGGCGAGACGCGCTCCGCCACAGCCGAGGCGATTGAGGAGACCGCTGCAGTGGCTCTCCTGGCGCCGGACGTGCAGCGGTTGATCAAGCGCAACCCGGAGATCGCCAACAAGCTTCTCGGGGCGCTCGCCGAGCGGGTCCGGGTCACCACCGAACGGCTCCTCCAGCAGTCCTTCCAGACCGTCGCGGGGCGCGTGGCCAGCGCGCTGCTCGCGCAGACGGTCGCCCGCCAGGCCGAGGGCGCCCCGGACGTAGAGGTGTTGATCCGGGCGACTCAGGCCGAGATCGCCAACCTCGCGGGCACATCGCGGGAGAGCGCGAGTCGTTTCCTCGCGACGCTCGAGCGCGCCGGCGTGGTAACGCTCGGGCGCGGAAAGGTGACCGTCCATGAGCCAGGACGGCTCCGCAACTACATCCACTGACGATCCCTACGCGCGCAGGCGCGCACGCATGGTCGAGCGCCAGCTGCGGCGGCGGGGCATCGAGGACGAGCGCGTGCTGGCGGCGATGGGCGAGGTGCCGCGCGAGCGCTTCGTCCCTGAGGACATGCGGCGCGACGCCTACCGGGACGGCGCCCTGCGGATCGGGGAGGGGCAGACGATCTCGCAGCCCTGGATCGTCGCCTGCATGGCCGCGCTGCTCGAGCTGCGCGGCGACGAGCGCGTCCTCGAGGTCGGCACGGGGTCCGGCTACGCGGCTGCCGTTCTCTCCCGCCTCTGCCGCGAGGTGGTCACCATCGAGCGCTACGAGAGCCTCGCGGCCGGCGCGCGCGCGACGCTCGAGGAGCTCGGCTACGAGAACATCGAGGTGCGCGTGGGCGACGGGACGCGCGGAGCCCCGGACCGAGCGCCGTTCGGGGGCATCTCCGTGACGGCGGCGGCGCTGGACGAGCCGCCGCCTCCCCTCCTAGCGCAGCTCGCCCCCGGGGCGGCCCTCGTCTGCCCCGTGGAACGCGGCGGCCGTGAGCTCCTGATGCGTTTCATGGAGGGAGTCGAGGAGGCCGTGGTGCCGGTGCGGTTCGTGCCGTTGGTCCCGGATGAGGAGGATGAGCGGGAGGAACAGGAGGAGGAGGAGGAGGAGGAGGAATGATCCGGGAGTTCTCCACTGGTGGCGTGCTGGTGAGGAACTTCCTCGGCCGTCCGTTCGTAGCGGTGGTGCAGGTGCGCGAGGGCGTGGTGGCCCTGCCCAAGGGTCATCCAGAGGGTGGGGAGGCCGCGGTCGATGCCGCCGCGCGTGAGGTGCGAGAGGAGGCTGGCCTCGTAGGGGATCCGGTCGAGAAGCTCGGCGACGTTCGCTACTGGTACAGCCGAGGCGGGGAGCGGGTGCTCAAGATCGTCAGCTTCTTCCTCTTCCGCTACCGGTCCGGAAGCGTCCGGGATCACGATCACGAGGTGGAGTCCGCGGCCTGGATGCCGCTCGAGGAAGCGGTCGAGAACCTCACCTACAAGGGGGAGCGGGAGATGGCAGCGGCAGCAATGTCGATGCTGGCGCGCGAACGTTAGGCTGCGCCGGTCGTGTTCGTCCTCAACTTCTATTCGCCCCTGTTCGTAGACCAACTCAAGCGCGGGCGAAAGACCGCGACCATCCGTCTCGGCGACAAGAGCAAGAAGTACCGCAAGGGCGAGGTCGTGATGATCACTGTGGGCTTCCAGCACTCGCCCCGGGAACGGATCTTCGAGGCCGTGATCGACTCGGTGGACGTCAAGCGCGTCCACGAGCTCTCGCCGCGCGACATCGAGCACGACAACCCCGAGTTCCGCCGCCTCGACGAAATGGTCCATTTCCTCGAGCAGATCTACGGCCGCAAGGTAGAAATGGCCGACACGGTTACGGTGGTGCGCTTCTCGCAGATCTCGGACAGGCCGCCGGAGATCGCGGAGCGGCTCAGACCCGGGGGGGCGGGGCAGAACTAGTCCCCAGTCGCCAAGGCGCCCAGTCGCCAGGAAACGGCGCCCGGGGCCAAGCCCCGGCGACTGGCCACTGGCGACTGGCGCCTATTTGGCACTCTC
This sequence comes from Thermoleophilaceae bacterium, assembly GCA_035264265.1. GTDB lineage: Bacteria > Actinomycetota > Thermoleophilia > Solirubrobacterales > Thermoleophilaceae > DASXBA01. The sequence goes on along the minus strand of DATFQM010000084.1, from coordinate 17,326 downwards.
ATTGCTAGAGTGCCATCTGGCACTCAACCTCGCTGAGTGCCAAGCGCAAACTTTCTAAGCGGAGGTTCCACCACATGAAGTTGAAGCCCCTGGGCGATCGGTTGATCGTCAGCGCAATCGAGGAGGAGGAGACCACGGCCAGTGGCATCGTCCTGCCCGACACCGCGAAGGAGAAGCCCCAGCGGGGCAAGGTCCTGGCCGTCGGTGACGGTCGGTGGGACGAGGACGGGGAGAAGCGCATCCCGCTCGACGTCTCCGAGGGCGACGAGGTCCTCTACTCCAAGTACGGCGGCACTGAGATCGAGGTGGAGGGCGACGACCTGCTCGTGCTCCGCGAAACGGACGTGCTCGCGAAGGTCGACTAAACAGCTCTAAGTAGGAGGAAAGAAGAAAAGATGGCTCATAAGGAGCTCAAGTACGACGCCGAGGCGCGGAGGGCGCTCGAGGGGGGCGTGGACTCCGTCGCCAACGCGGTGAAGGTCACGCTCGGCCCCAAGGGCCGCTACGTCGTCCTTGACAAGAAGTTCGGCGCACCCACGATCACCAACGATGGCGTGACCATCGCGCGCGAGATCGAGATCGAGGACGTGTTCGAGAACCAGGGCGCCCAGCTCGTCCGCGAGGTCGCCACGGCGACCAACGACGTGGCGGGTGACGGCACCACGACGGCCACGGTGCTCGCTCAGGACATCGTCCGCAAGGGACTCAAGAACGTCGCCGCCGGGGCCAACCCGCTGGCGCTGCGGCGCGGCATCGAGAAGGCCGTCGACCAGGTGGTCGAGAGCATCTCCGACCAGTCCACGGAGATCGCCGGCAAGGATCAGATCGCTCGTGTGGCGGCCATCTCCGCCGCCGACGACGAGATCGGCGACGTGATCGCCGACGCGATCGACAAGGTCGGCAAGGACGGCGTGGTCAACGTCGAGGAGGGCCAGACCTTCGGGATGGACCTCGAGTTCACCGAGGGCATGCAGTTCGACAAGGGCTACATCTCGCCCTACATGGTCACCGACCAGGACCGCATGGAGGCAGTCCTCGAGGACCCCTACATCCTCATCGCCAACCAGAAGATCGGCTCGGTCCGGGACATCCTGCCGGTGCTGGAGCAGGTCATCCAGTCGGGGAAGCCGATACTCGTGATCGCCGAGGACGTGGAGGGTGAGTCGCTTGCCACGTTCGTGGTCAACAAGCTCCGCGGCACCTTCACCGGCGTCGCGGTCAAGGCCCCCGGCTTTGGCGATCGCCGCAAGCGCATGCTCGAAGACATCGCGATCCTGACCGGCGCCGAGGTGATCACCGAGGAGATGGGTCTCAAGCTGGAGAACACCCAGCTGTCGCAGCTCGGCCGGGCCCGCCGCGTCGTGGTGACCAAGGACACCACCACGATCATCGACGGCGCCGGCGATTCCGAGGCCATCAAGGGCCGCATCAACCAGATCAAGACCGAGATCGAGAACACCGACTCGGACTTCGACCGCGAGAAGCTGCAGGAGCGGCTGGCGAAGCTGGCCGGCGGCGTGGCGGTCGTCAAGGTCGGCGCGGCCACCGAGACCGAGCTCAAGGAGAAGAAGCACCGCGTGGAGGACGCCCTCCAGGCCACCCGGGCGGCCCTCGAGGAGGGCATCGTGCCGGGCGGCGGAGTGGCATTGCTGCGCGCGCAGGACGCGATCAAGCTCGACGCCCTCGACGGCGACGAGCGCACGGGCGCGCAGATCGTCCACCGGTCGCTCGAGGAGCCCCTCCGCCAGATCGCGGATAACTCCGGCTTCGAGGGCTCTGTCGTCGTCAACGACGTCCGGAAGGCCAAGGGCAACGAGGGCCTCAACGCGGAGACGGGCGAGGTGACCGACCTGGTCAAGGACGGCGTGATCGACCCGGCGATGGTCACGCGCTCGGCGCTGCAGAACGCGGCCTCGATCGCGAAGAACATCCTGACAACCGAGGCGATCGTCGCCGAGATCCCCGAGAAGGAGCCCGCGCCCGCCGGTGGGATGCCCGGTGGGATGGACGGAATGATGTAGCCGCCTGCTGCGCAGCCGGCTGCATCGGCTGGCAGCTGGCAGAGGGGGCCCGGCTTCGCCGGGCCCCCTTAGCTACGAGGCCCCTAGGACGGCGCTCATCGCCAGCGGCGTTACGCCCAGGGACTCGGCATCGGCCGTCCCGCGGGGCGTCGACATCGGCTCCTCCATCAGCTCGGCCTCCTCCCAGGTCGCGAATACGGCCGGCCCCACCAGGCGTTCGAGCGGCCGAAGCGACAGCCGCACCAGCGGCAGCGGAACGTGCACAAGCGGACGGCGGCGCCCGATCGAACGCAGCGCGGTGCGGACCATCGCGTCGTAGCTGAGTGACTCGGGGCCCGCCAGCTCGTAGATCTCCCCTCCGCCCGGGCCGTCCAGTGCCGAGAGCACGCAGTCCGCCGCGTCCTCCGCCCAGATCGGCTGGTAGAGCGCCTGGCCGGCGCCCGCCAGCGGCACACAGGGCAGCCAGGAGACGCGCTCCAGCAGCGTCAGCCACGGGTCTCCGGGCGAGTACATGATCGACGGCGCGAAGACGGTCGTCTCGAGCGAGGACGCCTCCACGGCCTCCCGGGCCAGCGCCTTGGCGCGGAAGAAGCGGGTCCGGGAGTGGTGGCTGGCGCCCATGGTCGAGAAGAAGACGAAGCGGCGAGCGCCCGAGCGCTCGGCGGTCCGCACGAGGCGGAGCGTGGCGACCGCGTTCAGCTCCTCGATCGAGCCATGGGGCTGGTCGCGGGTCGACGCCCCCAGGTGCAGGATCGTGTCCACTCCGCGGAGGGCGTTGCGGAACGAGGCCGGGTTGGCCAGATCCCCCAGCGCTATCTGCACGCGCACTCGCTGGTCGCCCAGCCGACGGGGGTCCCGGACCAGGCAGCGCACCGGCGTGGGCCTGGCCGTGAGACGCCGCAGCAGCGCCGAGCCCACGGTGCCCGTAGCCCCCGTGAGCAGGATCACCGGGCGGCCAGCGCCCCCCTGCCGAGGACCAGGTCGAAGCCGGCCATGAACAGATTCTGTGCGTCTACGGCGTCCTCGAGGGTCACGGAGCCGCAGCCTAAACGGTCAGGCCTGGCCGACCACCACGATCCGCCAAGGGGAGCGCTCGTTTCGATGCACGCGCACGGCCTCGAAACCGGCCTCCTCCAGCCAGCTCGCGATCTCTGCGCGGGAGAAGTTGCGACCGTGGCTCCAGGCGTAGAACAGCAGGCTGGACAGCCCCCCGTGGCGAGGCACGTCCTTGCCCGGCTCGGGCCGCTCGGAGTCCCCCACCACGAGGCACCCCCCGGGTCGCAGTGCCGCACGAGCCATCCCCACGAGCTCGCGGTCGCGGTCCTCCGGAAGGTGATGGACGAGGTTGAACACCGAGACCACGTCCAGATCCTCGCCCAGCCCCAGCTCGAAGACATCGCCGTCCACGAACGAGACCCGGTCGGCAAAGCCCTCGTCGGCCACGATCTCGCGGCCCACCGCCGCGGCCGGCGGAAGGTCGAGCACCGTCGCGTGCAACGAGGGGTGGCGCCGGCACATCGCCATGGCGAAGCCCCCATGCCCGCCGGCAACGTCGACCAGCTCGCGGGGCTGGTCGATGGGCACGAACGCTGCGTTGGCGTCCTGCTCGGCGCGGGAGATCTCGAACAGGCCGCGCACGTAGGCCCGCCAGCGCTCCGGGTCACGGCGCTCCTCGTGCATCGCGTAGGCGCGGCCGTCGCGGAGCGCCTGGGGCAACATCGTCAGCACCTCCCAGTGGAGATCGCCCTGCGCCCCGATGAAGGTGGCGATCGACTCGGGCGAGGACCGCACCAGCAACCGCTCGCTCACGGAGGCGTTTCGGAGGCGCTCCCGGGCACGCTCGAGGTAGCCGAGGGCCAGGAGCGCGGCGGCGAGCGACTCCGCGCCCAGAGGATCGAGCCCGAGCCGATCGGCCAGCTCGGCCGGAGAGGCCTCGCGCTCGTGGAGGGCGTCGAAGACACCGAGCGTGACGGCATCGATCAGCGCCCGGCCCGCGATCGGCCCCGTGAAGCCGTCCGCAAGGGGATCGGGCTCGGGCGCCGTGCTCACGCGGCTCAGACTACGGCGCGGGCTCTCCGACCGGCTGCGCAGCGGCGAACCTGGGGACATCCTTCCCTTTGTCGGCACGGACATCCCCACTCGGGGCATCGCCCGCAGAGCGATACTTCCGACGGCCTCCGAGTACAATTCCGCGCTCGCGCGCCCCGGGTGGCGCCGGACATGACCAAGGAAGCTCACCGAGCCAATGGCCTACGTCATCGCAGAGCCCTGCATCGGCACGAAGGACAACTCGTGCGTCGAGGTGTGCCCGGTCGACTGCATCCACCCGACGCCCGACGAACCCGACTACGACGACGTCGAGCAGCTCTACATCGACCCGGAGGAGTGCATCGACTGCGACGCCTGCGTCGAGGCATGCCCCGTCGACGCCTGCTTCGCGGAGGACCAGCTCCCCGACGAGTGGTCGAAGTACACGGAGGTCAACTCCGAGTACTACAAGTCCGGCTGAGTCGCCAGTCGCCAGGCTAGGGCGCCATCGGCAGGGCCGTGCCCGTCACCTCGGGCAGCGGCGGACCCGACGGCTGCTGCATCACCGGCAGCTCCTGAGGAGTGGCCGCGATGATGCCGCGCGCGGTGTGAAACAGCGCCTGGGCCGCTGGTGCGTCCGGGTCTTCGAGCACGAGCGGCCGGCCCTCGTCGGAGCAGACCCGCAGCTCCTCCTGAAGCGGGATCTTGCCGAGCAGGGGGACATCCAGCTCGTCCGCGAGCAGCTGCCCGCCCCCCTCGCCGAAGATCGTGAAGCGCTCCCCTCCGGGCGTCGTGAACCCCGACATGTTCTCGACCACCCCCGCGATCTCGAGGTCGAAGCGCAGGGCGGTCTCAGCCGCTCGCTTGGCGACGTGCTGGGCCGCCGGCTGCGGCGTGGTGACGATCACGAATCGCGCCTGCGGCAGGAGTTGCGCGAGTGTCATCGACACGTCACCGGTGCCCGGCGGCAGGTCGATGAGCAGGTAGTCGAGCTCCCCCCAGTCGACGTCCTCCAGGAACTGCCGGATCGCCTTGTGCAGCATCGGACCGCGCCAGGTGATGGCCTGGTCCGGCTCGGAGAGGAAGAACTCGATGGAGATCGCCCGCACGCCGCCCACGGCGTCGAGCGGGATGATCTTCCGCTCGGCAGAGACCTTGGGCCTCCCGTGGACGCCGAGCATGCGCGGTATCGAGTAGCCCCAGACGTCGGCGTCCATGGCAGCCGCGGGGCGCCCCTCCGCCTGAAGCGCTGCGGCCAGGTTGGCGGTCACCGTGGACTTGCCGACACCGCCCTTGCCGGAGCCCACGCAGATGATGTTCTTGACCGCGGCGAGCGCGCCCTCCGGCAATCCTCCCTGGCGGCCGAGCCGCTGCTGGAGGCCCTGCTTCTCCTCCTGGCTGAGCACGTCGAACCCGACGGTGACGCGCTGGACGTCCTCCAGTTCGCCGACGCACTGGACGACCGCCTGCTGGAAGTGGGAGCGAATCGGGCAGCCCGGCGTGGTCAGGGAGACCACCACATCCACGCGCCCCTGCTCCGGCTGCTCGATCGAGCGCACCATCCCCAGCGACACGATGTCCTTCCGGAGCTCGGGGTCGATGACGCGCCGCAGGGCGTCCTTGATCAGTTCCTGGCTGGGCATTGGAGCTTTCGATTGTGGCAAAGCGCGGACCCGAGCAGCTCATCGGCCGGGGTCTCTGACATTACGGCGGATATATCGATGCAATGTCAGGGACCCCCCTGGCGAGGGCGCCCGAAAGCGGCGACGCCGCCCCGAAGCGCCCCAGAGACGCCGACGGCGCCCCGAAGGGCGCCGCCGACTGAGGGAGGAGAGATACTGCATCACTGCCGGCGCTGGGTAGTCATTGCCGGCAGTCTCACCCCGCTCCCGGTCTCTCAGCCGGGTCGGGGGGAAGCCTGGGTGAGCTAGGAGGCTCCGCCCACCTGGTCCTGGACGCGCTGGACGAGCGTCTCCGCCTGCCCCTGCGCCTCGTTCACCTGGCGCCCGACCTCGCGGCGCGCGGTCCGCACCTGACGCTCGGCCTGGCGGCGGGCTGACTTGACCTGCCGCTCCGCCTCGCGACGGTTGCGCCGCACGAGGCGGGTGGCCTGGTTGCGGCGCTGGCGCAGCTCGCGCTCGACGCGAGTGCGGGCCCGCTTGGCCCGGCGCACCGCAAGCTTGCGACCGGTCGTGCCACGACGCTCGAACCGACGGAGCGTGGTGCTCACCCGCCGCTGGAGCTTGGAAAGCTCGCGCTCGGCGCTCTCGCGGCTCGTGGTGTACGGACGCGCGGCGTCGACCACGGCATCACCCGCCGTGAGGGCCGCGCCGACGGGGATCAGGACGACACGCTGGGCCTGCTCCTGAACGACGTCAATCGGCGTCCGCTGAGCCTCGGCGCGGGCCTGGGCGGCCTTGCGCGCGGCCTGGCTGCGACGGGCGGCATTGCGCCGGCGCGTCGCGGCAGCCCTGCGGGCTGCAGTCTTCCTTTGGGTCTCGGTCTGGGTAGCCATGATCTCGACTCTCCTTCCCAGGATTGGGAGCTCTATATATTTATTAGTTCTAAGCTCAGTAGAAGTATACTGGCGAACACCTGTACGTAAACCACTCGGTTACGAGGGTTACGCGGGCGGGCGCAGGGGTCGCGCTGCGAGGCGGGCTCAGGAGGGCTACGCAGCGGGCTCAGGAGGGTTACGCGGCGAGCTCAGGGGTCGCGCTGCGGCGGGCTAAGGAGCCTACGCAGCGGGCTGTGGCGTCGCGCTGCGCTCGAGCCAATCCTCGGGTCGATGCAGCTCCGTCAGGGTGGGAAGAGCCTCGACCGAGTCCCACACGCGATTGAGCGCCTCCATGCCGCCCTTCCTCGCCACCGCCTGGCAGAAGGCGCGGCCCATCTCGTACTGGCGCAGCTTGAGATCGAGCCCGAGCAGCCGCTCGATGATCCGCTCCGGCGCGGAGCGGCTGCGACGGCGCTGCTCCATGCGCTCGCGCAAGCCGGCGTACGCCGGCAGCAACTCCGGGCCGAGGGCGTCCATGACGTGCTCCGCATAGCCCTCGATCACCGCCATCGTCGCCTGTATCCGGTTCATCAGGTCGCGCTGCTGCCCCGTCTGCACGAGCGCGGCCAGACCACCTTCGCGGAAGGCCTCCACGATCTGGGCCGGGCCCGGGAGCGACGGGAGGCCACCGGCGGCCCCGGAATCGATTCGCACCTCGACCGTGTCGAGGTATTCGCGGATCAGGCCGCGGAGGTGGTCGCGCAGCCACCCCACGCCCTGGAACTGGAAGGCGTGCGTGAGCTCGTGGATCGCGATCCAACCGAAGAAGCTGTCGCGGTCGACGCCGAGCTCGCGCACGGCGCGGTCGAGGTTCGGCGCCACGTAAAGGAGCCTGGGTGGCCTGTCCGGCGGAAGCAGGGACAGCTCGTACTGGCCGAGGACGCGCGTCGAGGCATACCCCATCACGAGACCGGCTTCCGCCGCGAGCGTGGCCCCCGCCCCCAGGCGCAACGCACCGGCCAGGGGACCCGCGAAGTCGAGCCGGCGGTCAAGCCGCGCGCCGACCGGCTCGAGCAGCTCCGCAAGGCTGTCGAGGTTGGTCGCCGCCCACTCGGAGCGACTCACGAGCTCGGCGGTGGGCGCCGGCCACGCCGACTCGAGCCCCGTGTACGAGGCAACATGACCCTCCATCTCGACGCTGAGCGCGACGAGGTCCCTGCCAAGGTCGGCGGGCATGCGGTCCGAGCCCGCCGCGAGGCGTGCCACCTGGCGGGCAAGCGACCAGTCGACCATCCGTTGTAACGCTACAGCTCGGGCAGCGCCTGCTCGCGCTCGACGACCGGCGCGAACAGGTCGCCGTGCTTCTCGACGCGGTCGAGCACCTCGTAGGCCTCGAAAGTGAGCTCGTCCGTGTCCGCTCGCTCAACCTCCTCCCAGGCGAGCGGTGTGGAGACGGTGGGGCGCTCGCGCGCGCGCAGGGAGTAGACGGAGACGGTGGTCTTCTTCTCGTGGTTCTGGCTCCAATCGATCAGGACCTTGCCGCGCCGAAGCTCCTTCTTCTGGACCGAGACGATCAGCGTCCGGTGCTGGGCCTCGAGGTGGCGGGCGAGCGCCTGGGCCAAGGGCCTGACGTCCGCGTAGGTGAGCTCGGTGTTGAGCGGCACGTAGAGCTGCATGCCCTTCGAGCCCGAGGTCTTTGGAAACGACTGGAGCCCGAGCTGTTCTAGCGCCTCGCGCAGCAGAAGCGCGACCTCGCAGCATTCCTCGATCGTCGCCGGCTCCCCCGGATCGAGGTCGAAGGCCATCGTCGTGGGTCGCTCGATCCGGTCTGCTTTGGAGAGCGAGGGGTGCAGCTCGAGGTCGGCGAGGTTGGCGGCCCAGACCAGCGTCGGCAGGTCGTTGCAGAGACAAAAGTTGATGTCCTTGCTCTCCATCCGGATCTCCGCGGTCTCCACCCACTCCGGCCGGTGCTCCGGGCATTGCTTCTCGTAGAAGTACGCACCCCCCACGCCGTTGGGGTAGCGCTTGAGGGTCAACGGGCGGTCGCGCAGGTGGGGCAGCAGTACCGGCGCGATGCGCGTGTAGTAGTCGATCACCTGGCCCTTGGTGAACCGGGCGATCGGGTACATCACCTTGTCGAGGTTGGACAGGGAGAGCTGACGGCCCGCGACCTCGACCTGGACCCGCGCGGCCTGTGCCACCGGGCGCCTAGCGGATGGCTCCGCGGGGCATCCGCCCCCGCGTTCTGAGACCAGCCCTCGACATCGCGTCTCAGTTCTTCTTCGCGGTGATTTTCTTCCGCGAGGCGGGCTTGCCGTCGCCGCTCGTCGCGCGCGACCGCTTGGGCTTTGCCCGCTTGCCGCCGCCCTGGCCCTTGGCGCCCGCAATGCTCTGTTCGAGCGCGGCCATGAGATCCGGCACCTCCTTGGGCTCATCGGACGGCGCCTCGACCACGATCTCTTCGCCCTCGGCCTTGCGCTCGATCATCTCGAGCACGCGCTCCCGGTACTCGTCGCGGTAGCTCTCGGGCTCGAAGTCCTCGGCCAGCGAGTCGATCAGCTGCTGGGCCATCTGCAGCTCCTTCTGGCTCGTCTTCGCCTTGCCGTCGCTGGGCCGCTCGTCGAGCTTGTCGGGCGAGATCACCTCGTCGGAGAACAGCATCGTCTCCATCGTGAGGATCGCGTCACGCGGCCTGATCGCCACCAGGTACTCCTTGGTGCGAAGCACCACCCGGCCGACAGCGACCTTGCCCGACTCGGTCATCGCATCGAGCAGGAGGCGGTAGGCCTTGTCGGCGCCCGTGTCAGGAACCAGGTAGTAGGGGTGGTCGTAGAAGATCGGGTCGATCTGGTCGAGGTCGGCGAAGGAGACGATGTCGATCATCCGCGTCTTCTCGGGCTGGATCGAGTCCAGCTCCTCCGGTGTGATGACCACGTAGCGGTCCGGGCCGATCTCGTAGCCCTTAACGAGGTTCTCGTAGGGCACCTCCTCGCCCGTGCGAGGGTTGACCCGCTTCTGTTGGATGCGCTGCTTGTCTTCCTGGTCGAGCTGGTGGAAGCGCACGGTCTTGCGCTGGACCGCGCTGTAGAGCTTTACGGGGATGTTGACCAGCCCGAAGCTGATCGCCCCGCTCCAGATTGCGCGTGGCATGGTCCACAAACAGTACTGAGCCGGCTGTCCGAGACGCGGCTAGCGGGCGGATACTTGCGGCTCGCGGCCCACTTCGGTGGCGTCGACGTCGGGCCTCAGCCCCTTGAACGAGGGGGCGCGGAGCGTGCCGCTCTTCGTCCACTCCCGAAATTCGACGTGCGCGACGAGCCGGGGCTCCACGAACACCGTGTCGCGCGGTGGCTGGCGGCCCTCAAAGGGACTCTCGGCTCGCTCGAGCAGCCGAAGCTCCCGTGAGAGGTGCGCCAGCGTCTGCTCGCTGAAGCCGGTGCCAACCTTCCCGGCGTAGCGAAGCTGCCCGTCGTCGTAATAACCGACGACGAGCGCGCCGAGCCGACCGCCGCGCTTGCCCTCGCCTGGCACGTAGCCGCCGATCACCACGTCCTGGGTTCGAACGTTCTTGATCTTCAGCCAGCAGGAGCTGCGCCGGCCGGGCTCGTAGGGGGAGTCGAGCTTCTTGGCGACGATCCCCTCCACGCCCAGTTCCTTGGTTGCCTCCAGTAGGGCGGCGCCGTCGCCCTCGTGGTGGGCCGGGGTCCGCCAGTACGCACCCTGAAGCTCGACCTCCCTGAGCAGACGACGCCGCTCCGAGTAGGGAAGCGCCATCGTCGTATGTCCGTTGAGGTAGAGGAGGTCGAAGATCACATAGGTGGCAGGGATGTCCCGCATGCGGCGCCTCACCGCGGAGTCCGAGGCCAGGTGCATGCGTGACTGGAGCCGCTCGAAGCTGGGGCGCCCCTCCTCGTCGAGCGCGACGACCTCGCCGTCCAGCACGATGCGGAAGGCGCCAAGGGTCCGGGCAAGCTCCCGTAGCTCCGGGTAGCGGAGCGTGAAATCGCTGAAGTTCCGTCCCAACAGGGCCATGTGGCCGTGGTCGATGAACATCACCGCGCGGATCCCGTCCCACTTGACCTCGTAGCCCCAGGCGCCGTCGTCGGGCGGTAGCGAGCCGGTGCGCGCCTTCATCGGCGCGATCTGCTCGGGCATCGTTTCGTAGTCCGGATCCTCCGGAGGGTCCATGCGGTGGATCATCCAGTCGTCTCCCCGGGTGCGGAACAGCGCGTAGCGACCCCGCACGCGCTCGCCGTGGAAGACGGCGATGACCTCGTCGTTGCGGAACTTCTCGGGCTCGTAGCTGCCCCGGTCCCAGACCGTCATCGTGCCGGCGCCGTACTCGCCCTTCGGGATCTCGCCCTCGAACTCGAGGTACTCGAGTGGGTGCTCCTCCGTGCGTACCGCGAGCCGGTTCTCGTCCGGGTGTGCCGGGATTCCGCGGGGAACGGCCCAGGAAGCGAGCGTCCCCTCGTGCTCGAGCCTGAGGTCCCAGTGCAGCCTGGTGGCGTCGTGCTCCTGCACCACGAAGCGGGCGCCGTCCCCGCGGGCCTCGCCGCCACGCGGCTCGGAAGTGCGCCGGAAGTCCCGCTTCTCCTCGTAGCGCCCTAGCTTCTTCGCCATGACCTCCATTTTCACGATCGGCCACTCGACCCACGAGCCCGACGCCTTCGTCGCCCTACTCGCTGCCGCCGAAATCGAGCTGCTGGTGGACGTGCGGCGCTTCCCGAGCTCGCGGCGCTTCCCGTGGTTCAGCCGCTCGGAGCTGCACGCTTCGGTCTCCGAGGCGGGGATCGGCTACCTGCACATTGAGGCGCTCGGCGGCCGCCGGGACCCCGTTCCGGACTCGCCCAACGGTGGCTGGCGAGTGGGCCAGTTCCGGGGCTATGCGGATCACATGGAGTCCGCTGAGTTCCGCCACGCCGTGGACCGGCTGATCGAGCTCGCCCACCGCCGCCGCACCGCCGTGGTGTGTGCGGAGGCGCAGTGGTGGCGCTGCCACCGCAGATTGCTCTCGGACGTGCTGTTGACGCGGGACGTCGAGGTGCTGCACCTGGATGCCCGCGGCCGCTCCGAGCCCCACGAGCTGACTCCGTTCGCGGTCGTCGAGAAGGGCCGGCTCATCTACCCGCCGGAGCAGGGGACGCTGGATGTGTAGGCTCGCCTGACACGGCCGTTAGACACGCGAACGTCCGGTTGACCACCCTATAGGGGGGTGAAATGGACGTTCATCGTGAGGCGCGGCCTTAACGACCCAGCGGCGTCTCCTCGAGCGACGCACGCAGTGCCTCGATCGAGTGGAAGACCTGAACCGCGCCGGCGTCGCGCAGCTCCTGCTCTGAGAAGCCACCGGTCAGCACCGCGACGGTCGGCACCTCGGCGCGCCCGGCGGCCTCACAGTCCCAGATGGAGTCGCCGACCATCACCGCCTCGCCCCCACCAGCCTTCTCGACTGCCGCCTCCACGAGATCGGGCTGGGGCTTCGTGGCCTCCACGTCGGCGGACGTAGTCCAGCCGTCCGCCACGTCGCGGGCCTCGAGCAGGTCGAGGTAGTGGTCCACCTCGTCCGGTTTCGCCGAGCTCGCCAGGACCACCGCGTGACCGCGCTCTTTCAAGTCTCGGATCAGCTCCTTCGCCCCCTCGAACGGCTCGACCTCGTGGATCTGCTCGAGGTACAGGGGCGTCTCAGCGGCGCGGATCTCGTCGCCCTTCTTCTCCTCCACCTGCTCGCTGGTGAGCGCCTCCACGAGCTGATCGCCACCCATGCCGATGTGGCGGTGGATCCGCCAGACGGGAAGCACGATCCCGTTCTGCCGGAAGGCGCGGTACCAGGCGAGCGCGTGCTGGTAGTTCGTGTCGACGAGGGTGCCGTCGACATCGAGGATCGCGGCCGGGGGCACGAGCCCCACGTTCCCCCGCAGTGCCCCCCTCGAAACACCGCGCACATCCATCGTGCAGAGGTCGCGCGATTCGGACTCCGGACACCGCCACGGCCCACGCGCCGCGGCCGCAAGCGCCGACCGTTTGGCCGGGACCAGCCCCGGGCAGGCATCCGGCATGACCACAGAGGTTCCCGCCCCGGCATCGCCAGAGCAGCCGGCGCCGTCGCCCCCGGACGCTCCCCAGCCCGATCCGAAGGGCCCGGAGACGCCGGACGACGACTAAGCGACCTTTTCCAGCGCGGGCGAGCCGCGCTCGCCTGCGATCAGGTCGAGGACAGCCTCCTCCACCGTGCGCTGGAGGTCCCGCCAGGCACTCACGTCCCCGGCCAGCTCGGGGAGGACCCCGCCGATGGTCAGGCCGCCGTCGAAGCGGTCGAACACGCGCGGATCGATGTAGGACGCGCGTGTCACGGCCGGGGTGTTGCCCAGATAGCGGGCCACCTCCTTCACAGCGCGGGCCTTCGCGCGCTGGCGGTCCGTCTTCGAGCCCGACGCCGCCTCGCCCGAGACGGCCAGCGCGACGGCCGCCAGCACGGTGGCGCTCCAGGTGCGGAAGTCCTTGGCGCTGAACTCGCCGCCGCCTGCGGCCTTCACGTACTCGTTGATGTCCTGCGAAGGGACGTCGACCCAGCGACCGCTGCGCTTGTACGCGAGCAGATCCTCGCCTCCGCCGCGGCGATCCTTCAGTGTGCGCACGATGCCGGCCACCTCCGGATCGCCGATCGACCGCACCCGGCGCTTGCCCCACTTCGACTCGTAGTCGAAGGTCACCATGTCGCCGGACACGGTCGCGTGCCGACGGCGCATCGTGGCGATCCCGTGGGTGTCGTTCTCCTCGGCGTAGTCCTCCGAGCCGATGCGGAAGAAACCGCGGTCGAGCAGGCGCACCGCGCAGGCCAGCACGCGCTCGGGCCCGGCCCCGGTCAGCTTGAGGTCCTTGGCCACCCTGCGCCGCAGTCGCGACAGCGCGTCTGCGAACTCGACCATCGAGTCGAACTTCTCGCGGTCCCGCCGCTCACGCCAGAGGTCGTGGTAGCGGTATTGCTTGCGCCCCGCGGCGTCCACGCCGGTCGCCTGGATGTGACCGAAGGGGTACGGACAGATCCAGACGTCCTCCCAGGCGGGCGGGATGCGGAGCCCGCGAATCCGTTCCAGCACGCCGGGCTCGGTTACGCGCCCCCCGTCGCTGTCGAGATACTCGAAGCCCCTCCCGCGCCGCCGCCGGCGGATACCCGGCTCCGAGCAGTCGGCTCGCCTCAGCCGTGACTTGCGCCCCCCGGTTCCCCTCCTGGGCGAGGGCTAATCACAGGAAAGGCCTCGAGCAGCCTCCTGACCAGCTCGGGGTCGCGCGCCGCCATCACCCGCGAGCGCATCTCCAGGCCGAGCGAGGGCGCCTCGCCTGCCTCGGGGAACAGCACCGCTCCGCCCACCTCCCGGACGATGAGCCCGCCGGCGGCGGCATCGACCGAGCGCACGTCGCGGAGGCTCAGCATCGCGTCGAGCGCCCCCTCAGCCACGAACGCGAGCGTCACCGCCACCGAGCCCAACGCCCGGATGCGGCGGGCGTCGAGTCTGGCGATCGCGGCGGATGCATGGGCCACCTGCTGCGGCCGCGCCGTCTCGAGGCCCAGCACCTCCAGCGGGCCGGCTTCGAGCGGCGGGAGGCGCTCGCCGCCGGCGAACGCACCCTCGCCGCGAGTTGCCCACCACTCGAGCTCGGGATCGAGGGCCGCGATGTAGCCGAACCCGACGTCGTCGAGCGTGGCGCCGTCGGCTATCGCGATCGACACCGAGGCGTACGGGAGGCCGCGCTTGGCGTTGAGGGAGCCGTCGACCGGGTCGACCACCGCGTGTATCGGACCGCCTCCGTGAACTGCCACTTCGCCCCTTTCCTCGGAGACCACCGTCAGCGGCACCGCTGTGGCCTCGAGCTCGGCGAGAACGGCGTCCTCGGCCGCGCGATCGATGACGAGAGTTCGATCGCCGCCCTCGCCGCGCCCGGTCTCCACGCCTCGCTCGGCGGCGGTCGGATAGCGCTCGAGCGAGGCCCGCACGCGCTCGGCCGCGCGCCTGCAGACCGCGAGCCAGTCCGGCCCGTCCGGTGCCGGGAAGGAGGGCATCGGCGGCGTATCCTAGGCGGGGATGCCCGGACCGCTCGACGGCCTGAACCGCTCCCAGCTCCGGGCCGTCACGCACCCCGGAGGCCCCCTCTTGGCGGTCGCCGGCGCCGGCACTGGGAAGACGCGCATCGTAACCGCGCGCTTCGCCTGGCTGGTGGAGCAGGGCGCGGCGCCCGACGAGCTCCTGGCTCTCACGTTCTCCTCACCCGCAGCGGCCGAGATGCGTGAGCGGCTCGAGACTCTGATCGAGTCCCCCTACGAGGACCTCCACGTCGCCACCTTCCACTCCTTCTGCTCACGCCTGCTCGCCGAGGAGGCGCTCGAGGTCGGGCTCGATCCCTTCTTCTCGCCGGTCACGCCGGCGGACCGGCTCGCCCTGCTGCTCGAGCGGATCGAGGAGCTGACGATTCGCCACCACGAGATCCGGGGCAACCCCGCTCCTCTGCTCGCCAGCTTCGTCTCGCGCATCGACCGGCTGAAGGACGAGATGGTCTCCTGCGCCGACTACCGCGCCTACGCGGAGCGGCTCATCGACGAGGCGGGCGACGGCGACGACGCGTCGCGTGCCAGCGCCGCCCGCGAGCTCGAGTTCGCGCGGCTCTACGCGGACCACGACCGGCTGCTGGCCGAGCGGGGCGCCCTCGACTTCGGCGACCTGATCGTGCGCGCCTTCCGCATGCTGCATGAGAAGCCGCACGTTCGCGAACGCGTGTCGCGGCGCTTCCGCCACGTCCTGGTCGACGAGTACCAGGACATCAACTTCGCCCAGGGGTTGCTCTTGCGCCTACTCGTCGAGCAGCACGAGAACGTCACCGTCGTAGGCGACGACGATCAGGCCATCTATCGATTCCGCGGAGTCTCCGAGAAGAACCTGCGCGACTTCGAGCGCGAGTTCCCGAAGACGATTGTCGTGCGATTGGAGCGAAGCTACCGCTCGGGCCGCAACATCCTCGACGCGGCCCACGCCGTCGTCGAACGGTCGCCGGCCCGCATCGAGAAGCGCCTCACGGGCCCGAAAGGAGGCCGCGTGCGCTTCTGGCGCTGCCGTTCCGAGCGGGCCCAGGCGCAGGCGCTGGCCGCGGAGGCGGAGGCCCTCCTCCTGAAGGAGGGGGTCACGCCCAGCGAGGTGTGCGTGCTGGTTCGCTCTGTCAAGAACGAGGGTCAGGTGATCGCCTCGGCACTCGAGGAGCGGGCGGTGCCGTTCCAGCTCGTGGGTTCTGCCGCCTACTTCCAGCGCGCGGAGGTGCGCGATGTGCTGGCGTGGCTGCGCCTGCTCGCCGACCCGAACGACTCAGGGGCCGTGGTCCGGGCCCTCTCGCGGCCTCCGATCGAGCTGCATTCGGTCGACATCGCGCGGCTCACTCAGCTCTCCAGGAGGCGGAAGCTGGACATGCCGTCGGCGATCGCCGCGGCGCTCGAAGGGCCACAGCTCTCACAGGAGGGCCGCGACCGGGCGCAGTCGTTCCTTCGCCTCTACCGCTCCGCCACCGGGGCCTTCGACGACCGCCGCCCGGACGCCTTCGTGCTGAGGCTGATCGAGCGGATCGGGCTGCGACGCCAGCAGGTGTTCGCAACCCAGGCCGACACGGTCGAGCGGCTCCGCAACATCGCGAAGCTCTCGGAGCTCGCGACGGGCTACATGCAGCGCGAGCCGCAGGCCACCGTGCGGGACTTCACGCGCTACCTGTGCGCGGTGGCGGAGTCCGGCCTGCGCGAGGAGGAGGCGGTGTCGCCGAGCGCGACTCCGGCAGTACAGGTGATGACGATGCACGCCGCCAAGGGATTGGAGTTCGATCACGTCTTCGTCCTGGGGCTGTCGGCCTCCAGGATGCCGGGCCCCTGGCGGCGCCTCCGAGACGTGCCGGACGAGCTCTTGCAGGAATCCCTGCCGGAGGCCGGCGGCCGGGAGTTGCACGAGGCCGAGATGCGGCGGCTCTTGCATGTGGCCATGACGCGTGCCCGCAAGTCGCTCGTGCTGGCGTGGGCGGAGGGAGGCGCGGTCGGCACCACGCCGCGTCCCTCGCCGTTCTACGAGGAGGCGCGCGAGACGCTCCAGGCAGAGGAAGAAGTCTTCGACGAGGAGCTGTTCGGCCCGGCGGAGGGGCTGCACTCCACCTTCCGGATCCTGCGTGACGAGCTGCTCGACACGGTCGCGAGCGTTGGCGGGCGGCTCGGGGAGATGCGCCTCGACACCTACCTGGACGTGGATCAGGCGGTGGGCCGCTACCTGGAGCTGCTGAAGGTGGCGGCGCTGATCGAGCGGGCCAAGGAGGGACAGGAGGTCGGCGAGGCGCTGACGGCGGTCAACGAGATCCTGGGCCAGGTCGCCACCCGCGAGCAGCGGGAGATCATGGCGGCCTCGGCGCTCGACGACTGGCTGCTCGACACCGGCCGGGAAGCGGCGCACCGTCCCGCGGCCGCCGAGAACGGCTCCGAGCCCTCGCTCGACCCGTTCATCCCCCGCCGCGGCGGGGGGCTGATGCTGTCGGCATCCGACATCGACACGTATCGGATCTGCCCGCTCAAGTACAAGTTCGCGCGGGTGTTCCGCATCCCGCAGGAGCCGACCATCCACCAGCGGTTCGGGATCGTCCTGCACCAGGTCCTGGAGCGCTTCCACCAGTCGCCGGCAGGCTCGCGCGAGGATCTGCTCGAGCTCTTCGACACGGCGTGGCGCCGCCAGGGCTTCGGCGACAGCGACGACGAGCTCCAGTTTCG